>WQUQ01000334.1 GCA_009782025.1 Desulfobulbus sp.
GCTGCACGGCGCGCTGGTCGACGACAACCGCCAGCCGCTCGGCGACAGCCAACTCGAACACATCCGCCGCGAATTCATCGGCAAGCCGCAGGCAACCATGCTGAGCTTCGGCCTGCCCGCCGGCTCGCCCCAGGCGCGGCGGCTTTTTTCCTGATGACGGCGGCGGAAGCCAGCGCGCGCGCGGCGGCGTTGCGCGCCGAGATCGAGCGTCACGACCACGCCTATTACGTGCTCGATGCGCCGAGCATTCCCGATGCCGAGTACGACAAGCTGTTCCGCGAATTGCAGGCGCTGGAGGCGGCATTCCCGGAACTGGCCGGGGCCGATTCGCCAACCCGCCGTGTCGGCGGTCGGCCGCTGGCGCAGTTCGCGTCGGTGCGCCATGACGTGCCGATGTTGTCGATCCAGACCGAAACCGACACCGAATCGACCGGCGCGCTGAATTTCGACGCCCGCATCCGCCGCGAACTGGAACTGGCGGCAGATGTGTCCAATGAGGCGCCGCCGGTCGACTATGCCGCCGAACTGAAATTCGACGGCCTGGCCATCAGCCTGCGCTACGAGCAGGGCGTCCTGGTGCGCGGTGCGACGCGCGGCGACGGGGCGGTTGGCGAAGATGTCACGCAAAACCTGCGCACCGTGCGCCAGATTCCGCTGCGCTTGCAAGGCAACGCGCCACCCGTGCTGGAAGTGCGCGGCGAGGTCTACATGCGGCGTGACGACCTGGAGCAATACAACGCGGCGGCCGTGGCGCGCGGCGATAAAACGCTGGTCAATCCGCGCAACGCGGCGGCCGGCAGCATTCGCCAGCTCGATCCGGCGGTGGCGGCGAGCCGGCCATTGTGCTTCTTCGCCTACGGCCTGGGTGTTACGGCGGGCTGGAACCTGCCGCCGACCCATGCCGATGTACTCGACGCGCTGGCCGCCTTCGGCCTGCCGGTCTGCGAACACCGCGCCGTGTTGGCCGGCGGCGAGGCGCTGGCCGGCTTCCACCGGCGCATCGCCGAACTGCGCGAGCGGCTGCCCTTCGACATCGACGGCGTGGTGTACAAAGTCAACAGCCTGGCCCTGCAACAGCGCCTCGGCTTTCGCACGCGCGAGCCGCGCTGGGCGGTGGCGCATAAATACCCACCGCAAGAGGCGCTGACCGTGGTTGAGGCCATCGACATCCAGGTCGGCCGCACCGGCGCACTGACGCCGGTGGCGCGGTTGCGGCCGGTGTTCGTCGGCGGCGTCACGGTGACCAACGCTACCCTGCACAATGCCGACGAAGTGGCGCGCAAAGGCGGCCTGCGCGTCGGCGACACCGTCATCGTCCGCCGCGCCGGCGATGTCATTCCCCAAGTGCTCAGCATTGTCATCGAGCGGCGTCCGGCTGACGCCCGGCCTTTCGTCATGCCCGACGCCTGCCCGGTGTGCGGCGCGCATGTGGTGCGCGAGGAAGGCGAAGCGGTGACGCGCTGCTCCGGCGGTTTTTCCTGCCGCGCCCAGCGCACCCAGGCCATCCTGCACTTTGCCGGCCGCCGCATGATGGACATCGAAGGGCTGGGCGAGCGCTACGTCGAGCGCCTGGTCGAATTTGACTATGTGCACGGCGTTGCCGACCTCTATCGCCTGACGCTGGATGATCTGCTCGCCATGAAGCGCCGCGCCGACGAGCGCGACGGCACGATGCCGGAGACTGCCAAAACCAGCGCCAAGGCCGGACAAATCACCACCCGCTGGGCCGAGAACCTGCTCGCCGGCATCGCCGCCAGCCGCGCGCCGAACCTGGCCCGGCTACTGTTCGCGCTGGGTATCCGCCATGTCGGCGAATCAACCGCCAAAACGCTGGCCGACTGGCTGGGCAGCATCGAGCGCGTGCGCCGCGCCCCCGCGCCGCTCCTGGCGGTATTGCCGGACATCGGCGCAACAGTGGCGGCGGCCATCGCCGATTTCTTCGCCGAACCGCGCAACGTCGACGCCATCGACGCCCTGCTGGCGGCGGGCGTCGCGCCGGCCGACGAACATCCGCCGTCCGCCGCCCTGGCCGAGCGCCTGACCTGGGGCGAACTGTACGCCGCGCTCGGCATTCCCAAACTGACGCCGTTGCGCGCCAAACAACTGGCGGCGGTCGTCGACGGCGCGGTGCTGGCGGCCGATGATCTGAACGCCGCCGTCTTGTCCGCCGCCGGCATACCCGGCGAAGTCATCGACGCCCTGGCCGACTGGCTACAGCAGCCGGGTCATCGCGGCCTGCTGGCCAACCTGGCGCTGTGTCGGACGGAACTACTGGCCGCGCTGCCGGCGGAGAGTACCATGGCGCTTTCGCCGCTAGCCGGCAAAACCTTCGTCCTGACCGGCACGCTGCCGACCCTCAAGCGTGACGAAGCCAAGGATCGCATCGAAGCCGCCGGCGGCAAGGTTTCCGGTTCGGTATCGAAAAAAACCGATTACGTCGTGGCCGGCGAAGAAGCCGGCTCAAAGCTGGACAAGGCGCGGGAACTGGGCGTTGCGGTAATTGATGAGGCAGAATTGCTGAGGGTTCTGGAAAGGGAGTGAAGTCGGTCGGGGTGAGCGCATTGCTCCAGCGCATTTGGGCGGTGGGTTTGCGCTCGGCCATCGCGGTCGGTTTCTTTCTTGGCCTTCTTTTTGGCGGGCTATGGTTTTTGGTCACACATGGCAATAGTCTCCTGTGGTTCTTCCTTGCCCCCTTGGGCGGCCTTGCAAGCGCCATTCTCTATCGAGGATCATTTCTTGCGTTGACTAATCCAATGGATTAGCATAGGCTATGCGCCGAATCATGCACGTCATCGCTGAATTGCCCTCCTATGCTCGCTTGGCCGACAAGCTCTTGAGCGAGAAAGAGCGCAAAGATCTCATCGACTATCTGGCCGAATGCCCTGAAGCCGGGGTCATCATGGAGGGCGTGCGCAAGTTGCGCTGGCGTCGTGGCGACCAAGGCAAGAGCGGAGGTGTGCGCGTCATCTACTACTACCACGATGACCTCATGCCTTTGTATTTGTTAACACTTTTCGCCAAGGGCGACAAGG
>WQUQ01000335.1 GCA_009782025.1 Desulfobulbus sp.
TTGATGGGGCGGGTTTTAGCGCGGGGAGCGAAGCGGGTGGACTTCAGTCCCCTACGACCCGCGCGAACCCACCTACTTCAGTAGGTGGTCGTTCAGTGATCCAGCCGAAATCGCCGCTCATGGCCAGACTGATGCGCGGCACGATAACGCGCACGTTCTGCCCGACCGAGTTCACGCCATTGAAGATGATGCCGCGCTCGACATTACGCGCCGTAAAGGCGGGGATGTTGGTGTAGCCGTCGTGCGCGTAGTCGATCCTGAGCGGCTCGACGTGCGTCGCCGGGTGGGCGAGCAGCTTGAGACGCGCATGCTGGGCGGATTCGATCTGATAGTGCGCGCCCTCGATGTAGGGCGTCGGCGTCGGCGAACTGTCCTTGATGACGACACTGGATATTTTCGGGTGGCGCGTCGTGAAATAGTCGCCCGCCGCCAGGCTGGGCAGCGGTTCGGCCGTCACCGTCCCGGCGACTTGTTCGATGGCGCTGCCGAGCAGCGCGGCGGCCAGCGTGCGGCCATTGAACTGGACGAGCGAGAGCGCCACGTTCAGCGACTTGCTGGTTTCCAGTTCGGCGAGCGGCAAGCGACTGCCGGAGCAGGACTCCATGATGGTCTTGGTTTCGCGGCTGACCGTCGTCGTCAGCGTGCGCGTGCCGCAGCCGATGCGATAGAGATCGACGAGAAAGCCGTTGTCCGGCTTGCCTTTGACCGGGTCATAGCGGCCGATCATCACCGGCCCCTGGCCGGAGTAAACGAAGGGGGTGTCCTGGATGGCCATTACTTTGCTCCTTTTTTGGCGCTGGCGGTGTCAGGGGCTGCGGCGTCAGGGGCGGCCGGCTCGGCCACGCCCTTGCCGATCAGCCATTGCGCCTGATCGTCGTGCAGCGTGAGCCGCGCGCCGGGCGGGTAATCGCGCCCGCCGTGACGATGCGGGCGCATGAGGGTGATTTCAGTCATCAGTTCGGGCATTGTTCTCTCGCTAAAGTGATGCCGGCCGTCCAGGCCAGCGGCAGGTAGTAAAAGCCGGCGCCATCGCTGCCGGCAGGGAGTGCTTCGGCCAGCTTCAAGCCGCGCGCGGGCGTGAAGCGGGTTTGTTGCAGCGCGTCGATCACCGGGATGGCGAGCCGGCCGGCTTCTTCCCGCGCTGCGTTGCCGACGGCGTGGTTGGCCGCGTTGCGCACGGCGATCACCGTCAGCCAGGTCTGCTCGACGCTGGCGAATGCCGGAACGCTGGCCTCGGTGACGCGAAAGCGGCTGTAGATGACGAACACCGCCGGCACGAACTGGACATTCATGTGCGCCAGGTCATACGCCTGCGTCACCCGCACCTCGGCCGGCAGCGCCGCGCGCAGTCGATCCTCGATGGCCGGGCCGAGGAAAAGGAAGTTTTCCGGGGTCATGACCGCCCCCACGCTCGCGTAAAACGCTCGCGGCCCACCAGGGGGGCGCGATTGGCTTGAAGCGCTTCCACGCCAATCACCGGAACACGCCATTGGGCCGGCGGCCAAAGACCTTGGCGCCAGGCCTGACCACCACGGCCTCGCCATTCGGCTCGACGAGGCCAGGCAGGCCGAGCGAGGCCGTGCCATTGGCCAGCGAGCGCAGCAGGCGCAGCGCATCCTCGTAGCGCCGCCGCACCTCTTCCGGCGCGGCGTTGTCGAAGAGCCGGTAGCGGGCGATGTCGCAGGCAACGCGCCGGATGACCGGCGGCGCCGGGTCGAGCGGCAGCCGGTAACGGTTGGAAAGATAAATGTCGATCTCCGCCGTCGCGTCATCCAGCGCCTGCTCGATGACCTCGCTGCCCGCCCGTTCGGCGAGCTGCATCATCTCGGCATCGCCGAAACGATCCATCATGTCGTTGGCCGTGGCGTACATGTCAGGGTTCAGGTTTCAGCCGGGGCGATGGCGACCACCGCCAGCATCGGTTCAGCCAGGAGTTGCGCGATCTGCTCTTCGGTGAGGGCGGACGCCGCCACCTCGATGCCCGCGCCCGACGGCCACCAGCGGCCAGCGCGGCGAAAGCCACTGGCCGGCAGGGCGCGAACGAGGTAGCGGTCGGCCGGCGGCTTCGCCGCCGCCGGCTCGTCCCCTTGCAGAGGAACAGCCGGGAGCGTTTCCGTGGCGGCTTGCCCCGCCGTCGGATTCGCGGTCTTTCTGGTCGCCATCCCGATCACTCCAGCCAGGGCGAGACGTGCAGTTGCACCGCGCCCTTCCAGATGTTGGTGCTGCCCTCGATGAACTCGGCGTTCAAGAGTTGCCGCGCCGCCATTTCGTTCGTCGGGCCGCAGACCAGGTGCGTCGCCATGACGCCCAGGGGGCTGCCGTCCGGGCGGAACTGACCGGCCAGCATCTTCCGCGCGCTATCGAAATGCAGGGCGGTGAGCGCCTCCCGAACGCCGACGGCGAGCTGGTGGAAGCCGAACGCCGCGTTGTAGCGGGCATCCGCGCCGAATAAATAGGTGTTGTTGTCGAACACCGTTGGGTCGGAGGCAGCGGTGCGGGAGACGAATTCCGGCGTCTTGCGGCTCTGGAAAATGAGCGGCTTCATCCAGGCGCGCGACAAATCCATGACGAACCACGGCGCCGTCGCGGCGTTGCCCAGCGCGTTGCTCCACGACACCTCCTCCTTGTCGCGGTTCCAGCCCTGATGATCGGCGTCGAAGAAGGGCTGGCCGTCGAAGCCCTTGACCGTGAAACCCTCTTTCAGCAAGCCCCAGACCAGATCGTCCGGGTGGCGGGCGACGTTTTCGCCCTGCATCGAAAAGCGTGGCGCGTAGAGGCCGATCTTGTCATCCTCGATGTCGTTGCGGTTGACCGAAATGGTGTGCTCCCAGTGGCGGTTGCGAATCACCGCATCGGTCGATTCGAGGTTGTTGTAGACGCGCTGGCCGATCCATTCGCGCATCCCCGGCAGGTCTTTCATCCAGCCGTAATTCTCGGCGTCCGAGGTGCTGGGGATGGTCATGGCGACCAGGCCATAGGACGACGGCACGCTCTCGAAGCCGCGAATGAAGGCGGCGTTGAACCCCTGATTGAGCAGGCGCAGGGTATCGGTAGTGATGTTCATGTGGACTCCTGATTAAAACCCGAACGGGCCAAAGGCCCAGACGCCGCCAGCATCGACGGCAACGACCGTCAGCGCCGTCGAACCGCCGGCAGCGGCCGTCACGGTGCGGGCATCCTTGGCGTAGCACGGCCCGCCGACGTGGGCCTGGGTGACCGGGTTGGCGGCGGCGTTATCCCAGCGGAAAATGCCGCGCCGCACCGGCACGACCACCGGCTCGCTGCCCGCCGGGCCAGCCGTCACGGTGCGCTCGGCGCGGCCGATGGGGATGGCGGCAGCGCCCGGTACATTGGTGGCGAGACCCGCGGCGAGCAACGCCAGTTCGCCCTGGTGGATGGTGACGCCGGCGGCGACGGTGAATTCGAGGATGTCGCCAGCGCGTTGCAGTGTATTGCGGGTCATCTCAGCACTCCTTCCCTGCTTTTTTGAATTGCTCGGCCGAGAGGCCCATGGCCTTGCAGATGGCCAGTTCGTCGGCGGACGGGCCGCCGCCGCCGCCCGGCGCCTTGCCGCCCGATTGCATGCCGGAGAGGGCGGCGATGTCGGGCGCCTTCTCGATAAACGCCTTCAGCGCGCCGATGGGCTGCGTCCGCGCCCACTCGATGAGCGCGCCGGGAATCTTGCCGGCGTTGGCGGCGATCAGCGCCTCGCGCTCGCTGGTTTCGATCTGCCGTGAAAGCGCCGCGATCTGCGCCTGCATCTGCTGCGCCGCCTCGACCGGCACGGTCTTGGCCGGGTCGGCCGAAGCCTTCAGCGCGGCGAGTTCCGCCTGGGCGCTTTCCGCCCCGGCCTTCGCTGCGGCCAGTTCAGAATCGCCGTTGTCGGCCCTGGCCTTCAAGGCCGCGACGGCGGCCAGCGCCGCCTCGTCGTTCGCCGTCTCGGCCAGGCCGAGCGCGGCGAGCAATTGCTTTTTAAACTCCATGGAACAATCTCCTGCATCAGGGGTGGGTGAAAACGCGCGCGCCTTCAAGGCCGCCCGCACCGACTCGTCGATCGCCGGGTCGTTGGTGAGCGCCACCGATTGCAGTCCGGTGACCTCGCCGGTCGATGCGTCATAAAAAAAAGTGGGCGACAGATAGCGGTATTCATCGGCCGCAATCAGCGCCGCCGCCGCCGCCGTCCAGCGGATTTGGCCGTACAGCCCGGGCGCTGCGCCATCGGCGCGAAACACCAGCGAGCGCGGGTCGATCCAGCCCGCCGCTGGAACCGGCTTGCCGTTTTCTGAAGCCAGCAGGGATTGATGCTCGTAGTCGATCAGCAAATCGGATGTCCGGGCGGCCTGCGCCGCGACGATCCGCGCCGCGCCGTCGGCCGTCAAAAACCACGGCCCTTCGCCCGCCAGCGCCCCGCGCGGCGCTTCAAAGCGCCCGGCGGGAATGAGCCGGATAAAACCCTGATCCGCCTGCACGCTCAAGGCGCAGGCGGCAACCGGAAAAAAACCGCGCCCCGCCGTCACATCGACGGCGGGGGCGGCGAGGGCCACGGGAGGAGTCGTGGCGGAGGAGAAGCGTTGATCCATGCCGGCCACTTTGCCGGCCGGCGCGCCCGGCATCCATTAACCCCGGTTAGTAACGGGAGCGGCCTGTTCAAACCCCTCGCGCGCGGGCCGCGAATGCCCTTGCGAACGATTCGCATGGGCGCGAACGCCGCTGGCAATGCCCTGGTAGCCAAGCGAACCGATCAGCGGCTTCTCGGGCCGCTCACGTGTCATTGAACAGTTGCCCCTGCCGCTCGGCGCGCAGGGCGGCGCCGACGGTCTTGATGCGGCGATAGAAGTAGACCACGGAAAAACCATATTCGCGGGCCAGCTCGACGTGGTTGCGGCCGTTGAACTTCTCCCACATCTCCAGGTCGCGGCGGGCGATGTCGATGGCGACGCCCTTGGGGAAATAGATGCTCTCGCCCCTCCAGTCGTCGCGCATGGCCTCGCCGACTTCGATGCCGATCTGCGCGGCGGCCTCCGGCTCGACGCCGCGCCGCTCGACCGCCGCCGCCACCTTGTCCGCCAGGTCGGCAAGGAGTTGAGGCGCGCCGCGTAAACTCATGCCGCGCTCCGCCGCACCCGCTTCAGCCACCGCTTCAGCGCCTCGATCACCGCGCTGGCCTCTCTGCTGGAGAGCCATTGCAGGGCGTCGACGCCGGTCTGGCGCTTGACGTAAGCGCCGAGCGCCGCCTCGGCCGGGTTCCTGACCGCGCCGGCCGCATGCAGTTCGAGCCAGAGGGCGCGAATCTTCTTGCTCGGCGCATCGTCGGCCAGCGGCCGGGTCGACTGCGGGTCGCGCGGCCGGTAGCCGCCCTGGCGGTTGAGGTGGTCGAGCACCGTCGACAGCTCGCCCGAGTGCATGTCGGCGAGGCTCGCCTTGCCGGTGAGGCGCTGTTGCAGCGCCCGCCGGGTGTCGTCGTCGATGGAGAGCCGTCGGCAGGCGGCGTGCACCGCCTTGATGCGGGCGGCTTTTTGCAGGCCGATGAGGCTCATGTCAGTCATCCTCGCTGGGCGGATCGGGGATCATGCGCATGGCCTGTTCTTCCACCTGGTCGGCGAGGTCGTACAGTTCGCGCTCCAGCGCGCCGGAGACGCCTTCCCAGGCTGCGGCCATGCAAAGCAGCTTTTCGCGCATGGCGCGCAGGCTGCGGCGCTGGCCGGCAGCGGTGCAGTTCGGGGTGCTGTAGGTCATCACGCCACCTCCACTTCAAACGGCTCGACGATGAAATCCTCGACGCCGGTGACGATGGAAATGCCGGCGATGCCGGCGACGGCCGTGGGGTCGGCCAGCATCGCCTCCTTGTTCGGCTCCTCCTTCTCGCGGATGAAGCGGGCGAGGCCCAGGCGGCGCAGATTCTCCAGCACCTTGTCGACGGCGCGGATGGAGACCGAGGGCGGGCGCTGCCGCCATTTGACCAGACCGGTGATGAGGTTGGCTTCCTTGCCGCCGCCAGTGAGCAGTTCGGCCCGGTGCGCCTCGCACCAGCCCTGGATGCCGGCGGTGAGCGTCTCGATGCGGGTTTTGAGGGCGTCGATCTCGTCCTTCCTCGCCGCTGTGGCGGCGGCGATCTGGTCGTTGATGCCGGTTTCGATACGGGTCAGGGCGCGCTGGGCATCGCCCAGGGCGCGGATGGATTCCATCGCCTGATCCTTGCTCTGGCAGATGAAGGCGGCGGCTTTGGCTTTTTGCTTGCTCATTTGAAAACTCCTTTCAGGGGCGTAAGGGCTGGTGTCGCGGGCGTCGGCGCGGCAGGGGACGCACAGGCGGTTGTGCGGTCAGGCGCGGGCGTTGGGACGGCCGCGGGCCGCGCGGTGGAGGCGGCCTTGTCGATGAGGCGTAGCAGGTCGGCGGTGCGGCGCGACATGGTGAAAACTCCTTTCAAGGGGCGTACGGGCTGACATCCCGGGCGCGGCATTTGACGCACAGGCGGTTGTGCGGGCCTTCGGAGACGAACGGTTGGCCGCAGCAGAGGCAGGGGCGCCTGGCGGCCGCGCGAAGGCTCGCCGCCGTGGCGGGTTCGGCATCAAAGCCTGGCGCGCGCTCCCCCAGCCACTCGAAGGCCACCACCCGCTGCCCGGAGTGGGCGAGGACACGGCTGACGGCGATTTGCCCGGCGGCGATTTCCGGCCCGAGCGCGTCCCGCAAGTTGTTTCGACCCACGCCGGACAGTTCGGCCAGCTCGCCGCTGGTGAGGGGGGCGCCGGCCTCTTTCAGGATGACGATGAGGCGCTCGGCCACCGGGCGGATTTGGGGGCGCTTCATGGCAAATTCCAGGCGTTGCGCGGCTCGTACCCCGCCTTCAGCCAGGCCAGATGCCAGGAATAGTTGAGCCGGTGGTAGTAGCGCCAGGCGAGACGCAGGCGTTTGACGATGCTCATGACGCATCACCTCCCGGCGAGAATTCGGCGGGAACCACGGGGACGCCGTAGATCGGCGAGCAGGCGGTGAACATCGCCGTCGTCATCGAACCATCGGGATACACCTGCTCCAGCGTGGTCATGCAGCCGGGGTCACGGTGAAAGGTGATGCTCATGCCCTCGGGCAGCAAGCGCCCGACGTTGATGATCGAGGCTTTGAGCGTGGCGAGTTTTTCGGCGTCGTTCATCTCAAGCCTCCTTCACAATCGCCGCATCCACCAGCGGCGCGCCCAGGTGGGCGGCGAGGTTCATGGCGGCGGTCAGCGCGTTGGCGATGGCCAGCGGGTAGGCGAGGCTGACCCACTGCGTCATCACGTTGGCCGATTTGGCGTTGCCGGTTTTACGGGCGAAGGTCAGGCGCTCCTTCAGGGCCTCGATGCCTTCCGGGCTGATGACCTGGCCGATGTCCGCGCCGACGCGGGCCAGCTTGAACTTGAGGTAGTCGGCAAGCTGGCCGTCGAGCGGCGGCAACTCCACGATGTCGCAACGCTGCGCCACTTCGCGCACCTCGGCGTTGTTCACGGCCAGGCGGTTTTTCAGTTCCGGCTGGCCGATGAGCACGATGGCGAGCAGCGGGGCAAGGCCATCCCTGATTTCGGCGAAGCGTTTGAGGTGTTTGAGCGTCGGCGTCGGCAGGCAGTGCGCCTCCTCGATCAGCAGCACATGCCGCTGGCCGGCGCGGTGGCCGGCGGCGAGCAGGCTTTGCAACTGCCGGGCGCGGGCTTCCGCCGTGCGCTTGGGCGGCACGGAAGGCGCGACGGTGGCGATGATGGCCTCCACGATGGCGGCGGATTTCAGCGTTTTGCCCTTGCTGTCGTTCTCCTCCATGTAGAGCACGGAGGGTTCGATGATGAGCACGTCGCGCCCTTCGCGGTTGAGCCGATCCTTGAAGTCGGCCACCACCGTGGATTTGCCGCTGCCGGATTCGCCGACCAGGGCCAAGAGGCCGCCATGCCGGGCATGCTGCCAGAGCGTTTCGCGCACGAAGCGGATGTCCGGGCTGAGGTAGACGTCGCTGGCCTCGGCGATGTCGTTGGCGAAGGGGTCGGCAGCCAGCTTGAAGTGCCGGCGCGTGGGCGGGTGCAGGGTTTGCTTTTGCAGTAACATGTCAGTCTCTTTCGATGGTGGCTCTTTCGTGGGAGATGCCGCGTCCGGCACAGCGGGCGCGGCGGTGGAACGCCCGGCGTTGCAGCGCCGGGTGTTTTGCTTTTCGGGGCGAGGCTCGAAGGCCGTGGCGATGGCGGCATCGGCAGCGCCGGCCCGGCTCAATTCGGTGGCGATGGCGGCCTTGAGCGCCGGCCAGCCCTTGGCTGGCTCGAATCCCCAGTTGAGCATGTCGGCCAGGGTGCCGGGGCTGATGCCCAGCGTGGCGGCGAATCGCGCCTGGGAGACATTCAGGCGGCGCAGCAGCGCCTTGAGCCGCAAGGGCGCGGGTTTCTCGGCTGGATATTTCATTTCCATCTCCAAGGTTGAAACCACCGGCTTTAGCCGGTCAGCTTTAGCGCCGCTGTCTTTGGCGGCGGTTGATGCTCCACTGACGGTTGATGGG
>WQUQ01000336.1 GCA_009782025.1 Desulfobulbus sp.
AGGGGCTTTGTTCCCTCCCCTGCTTGCGGGGGAGGGCTAGGGTGGGGGCCAACAGCGCTGGAAATTTGATGTAATCATTCAAACAGAAACCGCTCTAAGTCGAAACCGCTCAAGCGGATTGCCTACGGCGTCAATGCGCGCCGGGCAGTTCGGTCGGTTCTTCCGGGCGGTTGGAGTCGATCAGGATGCTGACGCGGCGGTTGCGCGCCCGGCCTTCGGGGGTGGTGTTGGTTTCGGCCGGCCGCGTTTCGCCGTAGCCGATCGCCGTCAGGCGCTCGGCGCTGACGCCGCCGCTGTTGAACTGGCGCAGCAGAGGCCGTAGGCTGGGATGGAGCAACGCGGAATCCCAGCTTTGGGCGATGGCATGTGCTGGGATTACGCTGCGCTTCATCCCAGCCTACGTCCCTACTACGGTTTTCAGGTTTATTTATCCTGGGTGCGGGTGGCGCTGAATTTGCGGGTGCTGAACTCGTCGAGGAGTTTTTGTTCCTGACGCCCCTCGCGGTAGCGCTCGCGGGCGTCGTGGCGCTGCGACAGGGCGTCGATGGCCTTGAGCCGGGTGTTCTGTTTCTGCCAATGCTCCTGACCGGCCTGGGTGCTGCGTTCGGACTCATCGACGACGGCGCTCTGCTGGGTGATGGCGGCGTCGATGCGGGCGAGAAAATCCTGGTAGTTGCGCATGATTTGCCGGGTGACGCCGTTGGCGCTGGCGTCGTGCAGTTGCTGGGCATATTCGCTGCGGTACTGGACGAGCATTTCCAGGCGGCTGCGCTGGTTCTGCTCGGCGGCGATCAACAGGCCAAGCTGGCGGGTGGCCTCGTCGGCGCGGGTCTGCATCAGGTCGAGCAGCGGTTGCAAGGTAAAGGGCTGGGCCATATCAGATCAGGGTCAGCAGGGCGTTGAGACTGGCGGCAAAATCCGCCTGTTCGGACAGCGGCTGTTGCAAAAAGTGCTCCATTTTCGGATAGCTGGCAATGGCCTGGTCGAGTACCGGGTCGGATCCCGCCACGTAGGCGCCGACCGCGATCAGGTCGCGCGAGCGCTGGTAGCGGGCGAACAAGACCTTGAACTTGCGGATCTGGTTGAGATGGGCCTCGTTGATCAGATTGACCATGGCCCGGCTGATGGATTGCTCGATGTCGATGGCCGGGTAGTGGCCGGCATCGGCCAGGGCGCGCGAAAGGACGATATGGCCGTCGAGAATGGCGCGCGCCGAATCGGCGATGGGGTCCTGCTGATCGTCGCCTTCGGCCAGCACGGTGTAGAAGGCGGTGATCGAGCCGCCGCCTTCCGGGCCGTTGCCGGCGCGTTCGACCAGGGCCGGCAGGCGGGCGAAAACCGAGGGCGGGTAGCCGCGCGTCGCCGGCGGCTCGCCGATGGCCAGGGCGATTTCGCGCTGGGCCATGGCGTAGCGGGTCAGCGAATCCATGATGAGCAGCACGTGCTTCCCTTGGTCGCGGAAATATTCGGCGATGGTCGTGGCGTAGGCGGCCCCTTGCAGGCGCATCAGCGGCCCGGTATCGGCCGGGGCGGCGACGACGACGGCGCGCCGGCGGCCTTCCTCGCCGAGAATTTGTTCGATGAATTCCTTGACCTCGCGGCCGCGCTCGCCGATCAGGCCGACGACGATGATCTCGGCGGCGGTGTAGCGGGCCATCATGCCGAGCAGCACCGATTTGCCGACGCCGGAGCCGGCGAACAGGCCCATGCGCTGCCCGCGGCCGACGGTGAGCAGGGCGTTGATGGCGCGAATGCCGACATCGAGCGGTTTTTCGATGGCCGCCCGGGCCATCGGATTGATCGGCCGGCTCTGCAAGGGCCGGGTGCGCACGGTGTAGAGCGGCCCCTTGCCATCCAGCGGCCGGCCGACGCCATCGAGCACGCGGCCGAGCAGTTCCTCGCCGACCGGCGCTTGCTTGACGCGGTCGACGGCGCGGCGGCGGCGCGGGGGGGGATCGCCGATGCGGATGGCCGGGTGCGGCGATTCAAAGGCGGTGACGCGGGCATCCGGCGCCAGGCCATAGAGATCGTCGGAAGGCATCAAATAGAGCTTGTCGCCGGTAAAGCCGACCACTTCGGCCTCGATCGGCGCGCCGCTGGGCGGATGCACCTGACAGATGCTGCCGAGCGGCAGCTTGAGGCCGGTGGCTTCCATGACCAGCCCGTTGATCCGGGTCAGGCGGCCGATCGGCCACAGCGGCTGGGCATTGCCGGCGGCGACGCGGCAATGGTCGAGGAATTGCCGCCAGCGGGCGGTATGCGTCGACTCTTGTTCGGCGGTCACGGGGTCTGCCAGGCCCTGGGTTCGGCGCCGATGGTTTCGAGCACCCGCTTCCAGCGCGTCTCGACGCGGGCGTCGATCTGGCTGGCGCCGGCCTGCAACACGCAGCCGCCGCTGCTGATACTGTCGTCCTCGACGATCTGCGCCCCGCTCTGGGATAACTCGTCGCCCAGTTGCCGGCGCAGATGAGCGGCGTCGACCGGGTTCACGCGCAGCGTCATGTCGCCGCGGCTCAAGGGCAGGGCGGCAATGGCTTCGCGCACGACCGGCAGCAGCGCTTCCTCGTGCACGGCAATCCGGCCGCGCACGACCTGGGCGGCGATTTCGACGGCCAGGGCCAGCAGTTGCTCGGCGATGGTCTGGTCGAGCTGGTTGAGCGAGTGTTTGAGGCTGTCGATCAAGGCGTTGACTGAGCGGGCCGTGGCGGCGGCGCTCTGGCGGTTTTCCTCGACCGCGGCGGCCTGTCCCGCGGCCCGCCCCTCGGCCAGACCGGCAGCGTAGCCGGCGGCGCGCGCCTCCTCGTGCATGCGCTCGATGTCCTCGGCGGTCGGCAGGCGGACGGCGGATTCCGCCAGCGGAACGACCGCCACGGTCGGAGCGGCCGATTCTTTGGCGGGCGGCGGCGCGGCGATCGCCGGTTCCGGCTTGCGGTCGAAGGAATCGGCCTGCCAGCGCCGGAAGACAACGGGTTGTTTGCTGGAAACGCTCACGGCCTCGTTCCTGTTTCCTGAATCAGATCATCTGCTCGCCGCCCGCGCCGCCGAGCACGATCTGGCCTTCGTCGGCAAGGCGGCGGACGATCTTGAGAATGTCTTTCTGCTCGGCCTCGACTTCCGAGAGGCGAACCGGCCCCTTCGATTCGAGATCCTCGCGCAGCATTTCGGAGGCGCGCTGCGACATGTTCTTGAAGATTTTTTCGCGCAGATCGGGCGAGGCCCCCTTGAGCGCCAGGATCAGCGAGTCGGACTGGATTTCGCGCAGGATCAACTGGATCGAACGGTCGTCGATGTCGAGCAGGTTCTCGAAAACGAACATCTCGTCGAGGATGCGCTGGGCCAGGTCGGGATCGTATTCGCGGATGGCGTCGACGACCGACGTTTCGTTGGCCGCCCCGATGTTGTTGAGAATTTCGGCCACGGTGCGCACGCCGCCCATGGCCGTGTGCTTGACGCTGGCCGAGCCGGACAAGAGGCGCATCATCACCTCGTTCAACTCGCGCAGCGCCGCCGGTTGCACCCCTTCGAGGGTGGCGATGCGCAGCACCACGTCGTTGCGCAGGCGCTCGCTGAAATGGTTGAGGATTTCGCTGGCCTGATCGTGTTCGAGATGCACCAGGATGGTGGCGATGATCTGCGGATGCTCGTTTTTGATGAGGTCGGCGACGGTCGTTGCGTCCATCCACTTCAAGCCTTCGATGCCGGAGGTTTCGCCGCCCTGGAGGATGCGCGAAATCAGGTTGGCGGCCTTGTCGTCGCCGAGCGCCTTGGTCAGCACCGAGCGGATGTAATTGTCGGTGTCGACATGAACCGCGCCATGCTCGGCAGCGATCTGGTGAAATTCGTCGAGCACTGCCTCGACCTTGACGCGCGGCACCGCTTTCAACGAGGCCATGGCATGACCGAGTCGCTGCACCTCGCGCGGGCCGAGCCGGCGCAAGACCTCGGCCGCCTGCTCCTCGCCCAGGGCGATCAGCAGCGTGGCGCTTTTTTGCAGACCTTCGTCGGGGCTAGCCATTGGGTGTCATCCATTCCCTGATGATGCCGGCGACCGCCTGCGGGTCGCTCTGGGCGATGTCGCGGGCCTTTTGCAATTTGACCGCGTACTGATCGAGGTGCACCTCGGCGTCTTCCTCGCCTTCTTCGCCCTCCTCGCCGGGGACGCCGCCTTCGGCCTCTTTCTCCGGCGGCGGCGGGAACATCGTGCGCAGCAAGGGCTGGATGATCTTGAAATAGAGCAGGGCGATGATCGCCGCGATCATCAGGATCCTGACGATGTCCTTGGCGTAGGAAATATTTTCCGGGTCCTTCCACAGCGGCAGGCTTTCCTCGCTCTTGGCCATTTCGGTAAACGGCGCGTTGGCGACCGACAGCGCATCGCCGCGGTCGCGGTTGAAGCCCATGGCCTCGTGGACCAGATCATTGATCTGCTTCATCTCCGCTTCCGGCAGCGGCAGATTGACCGGCTGGCCATCCTTGCCGACGCCCTTGCGGTAATTGACCACCACCGCCGCCGAGAGGCGACGAATCTCACCCATCGCCTGCTTGGTGTAGCGAACCGTCTTGTCCACTTCGTAGTTGGTCGTCGTGCTCCGGCTGGTGCTCAACGGCGGCGCGATGGCGTTGGGGTTGAGCGGCGAGGTGATGCCGCTGATCTCGATGCGCCCTTTCTCGTCCCCCGGCCGGGCCGGCGGCGCCGGCTGGCCGGGTGTGCCGCCGACGTTGGGCTGGGTCAGCGGCGCCGTGGCCGGCACCGGCGGCTGGTTGGTCAGGGCGCCGGGCACGCCGCCGACCGGCTGGTTCACGTTGGCCGTCTCGTTCTCCTGCCGGCTGCGGATGACGGTGGTTTCCGGCGTCGGATTGGGACGGAAAGTCTCGGCCGTCTGCTCGCTGTGCGAAAAGTCGAGATCGGCGGCGACTTGCACCTTGACGTTGTTGGCCCCGAGCACGGGTTTCAGGATGTTCTCGATGCGCTCGACAATGCTGCTCTCGATTTCCCGCACGTATTTCAATTGCGTCGCGTCGAGGCCGGCGGCGGTGGCGCTTTTCAACTGCGTCAGCAGGCTGCCGTTCTGGTCGATCACCGTGACGTTGGTGATCGGCAGGTTGGGCACGCTTGATGAAATCAGGTGGGAAATGCCGGCGATCTGGCCCTCGTCGAGCGCTCGTCCGGGATAGAGACTGAGCAAGACCGAGGCGCTCGGCTTCTGCTCGTCGCGGACGAATACCGAGGGCTTGGGAATGGCCAGATGCACGCGCGCCGACTGCACCGCGCCGATCGACTGGATGGTGCGCGCCAGTTCGCCTTCGAGGCCGCGCTGATAATTGATCTGCTCGGCGAACTGGCTGGTGCCGAATTTCTGGTTTTCCATCAACTCGAAACCGACCAGGCCGCCGCGCGGCAAGCCTTGCGAAGCCAGCCGCAGACGGATTTCATGAACGCGATTGGCCGGCACCAGCAGCGCGCCGTTGTCGCCGTAGCGCAGGGGCACGTTCTGGGCTTCGAGAATGCTGGCAATGGAACCGCCATCTTTCTCCGAAAGGTTGGAAAAGAGCACCTTCCAATCCGGCTGCCGGCTCCACAGAATCGCCCCGACGATGACGGCGACGATGGCGGCAATCCCGACCATCAGCAGGATTTTCTGCTGTTGGCTGAGGCGGTTGAAGGCCGTGCGCAGGCGCTCGACCGGCGTTTCGACGGGTACGGTGTCGGCCGTGGTTTCAGTCGTCGCTGCCATCAATGCCCGGGGAATGCCCTGAAAAGGAAGAAGAATCAATCGGGAAGCCAAACTTTTCGAGAAATATTCTACTATTGCCCAGGCTGAATTCCCCCTATCTTTTTGATGCAACCTGCCCAGCCCGGCGCTCCCGCAGCGCCTGCCGACATTCAGGCGACCGACTCGCAGCGCGTTGCCGAGCTGCAACGCGCCTTCGCCATGTTCAACCAGGTCTCGGCCGAGTTGACCCAGACCTATGAGGCGTTGCAGGGGCGCGTCGCCTCGCTGACGGCGCAGTTGGCCGTCGCCAACGGCAAGCTGCGCCGGCAGTTCGAGGAAAAAGAAGCCCTCTCCGAGCGCCTGTCATCGCTGCTCGACGCCCTGCCGGCCGGCATCGTGCTGCTCGACACGCAGGCCGTGGTCGTTGCCGGCAACCCGGCGGCGCTGGCCATGTTCGGGCCGGACATCGTCGGCCGGCACTGGGGCGATGTCGTCCGCGACCATCTCGAACCGACGCTGACGGTCGGCGAATGGCGGCTCGGCGAAAATCGCGTGGCGCTGGCCGAAAGCCTGATCGCATCCGGGGTTGGCAAAACGGGCGGCGGCAAGATCATGCTGATACACGACGTGACCGAGGCGCACCGCATGCAGACCGAACTCGAACGCAGCCAGCGCCTGGCGGCGATGGGCGAAATGGCGGCGACGCTAGCCCACCAGTTGCGCACGCCGCTGGCCGCCGCCCTCCTGCATACCGCCAATCTGGCGCAACCCGGACTCAGCGATGAACTGCGCGCCCGTTTTTCGGCCAAGGCCGGCGACCAGTTGCGCCGGCTCGAACGCCTGATCCAGGACGTGCTGCTGTTTGCCCGTGACGAGAGCATCGGCCGCGACGTCATCGCCGCCAGCGACTTGCTGGCCGAGGCAGCGCAGACCGTCGAGCCGCTGATGCGCGAGCACGGCCTCGTGTTTACGGTGGCCGACGCCTGCGCCGGGGCGGTCATCGTCGGCAGCCGCAAGGCCCTGTCCGGCGCGCTCATCAACCTTCTGGAAAACGCCATGCAGGCGACGCCGGCGGGCGGCAAAATTTGCCTCTCCGGCAATTGCCGGGGCGAGCAATTGACGATTGCGGTGCGCGATAGCGGGCCGGGCATCGAGCGGGCGATGCAGGCGCGCATTTTTGAACCCTTCGTCACGACCAGGAGCCAGGGCACCGGCCTCGGCCTGGCGATTGCCCAGGGCGTTGCCCGCGCTCATGGCGGCGGCATCGAGTTGGCCTCCGCACCCGGCGTCGGCGCGGAATTCATCATCACCTTGCCGATCGCGGCGGATCACGGAGTGGAATCTCATGGCTGACCACGGCGCAAGCGAGAAGCCCGGCCTTCAGGCCGGGGTCAAGCGAGCCAAGCATGATTTCGGCGCCGGAGGTGCCCCAGACTCGTGGCGAGGAAGCTCCGGGCTTCAGCCCGGAGTGACTCACCATCACCTGCCGATTCTCGTCGTCGAGGACGACGCCAGCCTGCGCGAAGCCATTGCCGACACGCTGGAACTGGCCGGTCGCCCCTGCCTCGCCGTCGATGGCGGCGAAGCGGCGCTGGCGGCGCTGGCGAAACAGGCGTTTTCCATCGTCGTCAGCGACGTGCGCATGATGCCGATGGACGGTATCACGCTGCTCAAGGAAATCCGCCGCCGTCTGCCGCATCTGCCGGTGGTGCTGATGACGGCCTATGCCGAAGTCGACAAGGCCGTCGACGCCATGCGCTCGGGCGCTTGCGATTTTCTGCTCAAACCTTTTGAACCGACGGCGCTCCTGGCTCACATCAACAAATACGAACTGCCCGCGGGCGAATCCGGCGACGACGGCGTGATCGCCATCGACCCGGCCAGCCGCGATCTGTTCGCCATCGCCGGGCGCGTCGCCCAGACCGACGCCACGGTGCTGCTCACCGGCGAATCCGGCGTTGGCAAGGAAGTGGTCGCTCGCTACATCCATCGCCACTCCGGGCGCAAGGACGGGCCGTTCGTCGCCATCAACTGTGCGGCGATTCCTGACAGCCTGCTCGAAGCGACGCTGTTCGGCTACGAAAAAGGCGCTTTCACCGGCGCGCAACAGGCGCAGGCCGGCAAATTCGAGCAGGCGCAGGAGGGTACGCTGCTGCTCGACGAAGTCACCGAAATGCCGCCCGGCCTGCAAGCCAAGCTGCTGCGCGTGTTGCAGGAGCGCGAGGTCGAGCGGGTCGGCGGCAAAAAGCCGGTGCCACTCAACATCCGCATCATCGCCACGTCCAACCGCGACATGGCCGAGGCCGTGGCCAAGGGCGCTTTCCGCGAGGATCTGTACTACCGGCTCAATGTTTTCCCGGTCGCCATTCCGGCCTTGCGCCAGCGACCGCAGGATATTGTCGCCATCGCCCGCCATTTCGTCGTCGACCACGGCGGCCGCCTGGGCCGCCCCGGCGTGATGCTGACCCCGGCTGCCGAAGCGGCGCTGACCGCCCACGACTGGCCGGGCAATGTGCGCGAACTGGAAAATGTGATCCAGCGCGCCCTGATTCTGTCGACCGGCAGCCAGATCGGCCCCGAACACCTGCACCTGACGCCGCGCCCGGCCAGCGGCCCGGCGGAGGCCCCGGCGCTGGAGCCGCCGGAAAACGAAAAAAGGGCGGACAACATGAAAGACCTGGAGCGCGACCACATCCTGCGCACGCTGGCCGAAGTGGGCGGCTCGCGCAAGGCGGCCATCGAACGCCTGGGCATTTCGGAACGTACCCTGCGCTACAAATTGCAGCAATATCG
>WQUQ01000337.1 GCA_009782025.1 Desulfobulbus sp.
GCGTCTCGATCGCGGCGAAGTTGCCGCGCAGGCGGTCGGCCAGCGCGTAGGCCGCCTCGCCGTCGGCCTCCGGCAACAGCAGGACGAACTCGTCGCCACCGTAACGATAAGCGCTGTCGGTACGGCGCAGGCACTCGGTGATGACGCCGGCCAGCACTTGCAACACACGGTCGCCTTCGATGTGGCCGAAGCGATCGTTGATGGATTTGAAATCGTCGCAATCGATGACCACCAGCGAAAGCGCGCGGTCATAGCGCTCGGCCCGCTCGATTTCGGCCAGCAGACGTTCGTGCAGGTGGCGCGCGTTGAACAGCCCGGTCAGCGGATCGGTCAGGCTCAACTGGCGATAACGCTCCTCGCTCTCGCGCAGCGCCTCTTCGGCATAACGCCGTTCGCTGACATCCTGTAACGTCTCGAAGGCGCCGACGATCTCGCCAGCGGCATTACGCAGCGGCGCCACGGTAACGAACAGCCAGCGCCCGTCCTCGCCAAAATGCGGCAGGAAATCCTCGATCTCGTAGGCCCCCTCGATCAGCGCCGAGGGCCGGAAACGATTGTGGTAGTAGCGATCCATGATGCTCTCGCTGATCCCGTCGATAATCAGGTCGGCCATCAGGGGGCGCTGCGCGGCATAAAAAGCCCGCCACTGATCGCAGGTGCCGATCATGTCACTCGCCGGCAAGCCGGTCAGGATTTCGCAGGCGTGGTTCCAATGCACGATCTGGTGCCGCGCATTGATGACGATGGTGGGAACCGGACTGTTCTCGACCAGTTGCGCCGGGTCGAAATAGTCTTTTTCGGACGTCAGTGGCATACAGGGGCCATCTCTTTCTCTGTCAAAACTCCTGTCCCGTACAATATCGCGTATTCCGCACCGCCTTTCAATCGCCGCCCGCCGTGAAAAAAGCCGACATCGTCCAGTTCTACAGCCGCCTGCGCGACGCCAATCCGGCGCCGACCACCGAACTGGGCTATGCCACGCCGTTCCAGTTGCTGGTCGCCGTCATCCTCTCGGCGCAAGCCACCGATGCGGGCGTCAACAAGGCCACGGCGCGCCTCTTTCCCATCGCCCCGACGCCGGCCGCCATGCTGGCGCTGGGCGAGGATGGCCTGATCGACGCCATCCGCACCATCGGCCTGTACCGGACCAAGGCCAGGAACATCATCGCCACCTGCCAGTTGCTGCTCGAACGTCACCGCGGCGAGGTGCCCGCCGAGCGGGCGGCCCTCGAAGCGCTGCCCGGTGTCGGCCGCAAAACCGCCAATGTCGTGCTCAACACCGCCTTCGGCCAGCCGACCATCGCTGTCGACACCCACATCTTCCGCCTCGGCAACCGCACCGGCCTGGCCCCCGGCAAAACCGTCGATGCCGTCGAAGCCCGGCTGCTCTGCGTCACGCCCCCGGAATTTCGCAAGGACGCGCACCACTGGCTGATCCTGCACGGCCGCTACGTCTGCAAGGCGCGGCGACCGGAATGCGCGCGCTGCATCGTCGCCGACCTGTGCGTCTGGCCGGACAAGACTGCGTGAAGGCGGCCACCGGCTGCGCCAGCGGCCCGCGAGCGGACAAGGAACTGGCGGCGGCGGCGGTGCGCCAGGCTTTGGCCGCCGCCGGCCTGGAGCGCGCCGAACGGGTGCTGTTGCTGCTCAGCCGCGAATTCGCCCGCCAGCCGACGCCGGCCATCCTCGCCGCGGCCAGCGCCGCCGGCTGCCTGCAAATCGGCGGCGCGACCGCCAATGGCCTGTTGACCGAAGCCGGCTGGCTGCTTGACCAACCCGCCGCCGTCGCGCTGGTTCTTGGCGAATTGCCGCCCGCCACGGCGGACGCGACGCCGTTGTTGTCATTCACCGGTCGCACCGCCCTGCCCTACCTCTGGCCAGCATCGCCGCCGCGCGCCGGCCTGCTGGAAAGCGCTGCCGCCACCTGGAATCAGGCGCGTCCGGGCGGCCCGGAAGGCGTCGCCATCGCGCTGCCCGGTCTCGCTTGCCAGATGCTGCGAGCCGCTGGCCTCTATCCCTTGGGCGCGGCCCAGCGCGTCGATCAATGCGCCGGCTACGATCTGCGCCGCGTCGCCGGCCAGACGGCGGTTGAAAGCCTGCGCCGCGCCCTGCCGGCTGATCTGCGCGCCGCGCAGCCGTTGCACCGGGTCGCCGTGATCGTCGCCGACGACGCGCCGGCCATCGGCATTCTCGCCGCCAACGCCGACGGTTCGCTGACGCTGACCGCCTCGCTCGCCGCCGGTCAGCCGCTGACCTGGGCCATGCGCCAGCCGCTGGCCGCCGAGCAGGAAATGCGGCGTTTGCTGGCCGCCGTCGTGGAGCCGCCGCCGGCCTTCGCCCTGATGTTTTCCTGCATTGGCCGCGGCCCGCTGTTCTACGGCGGCGACGACCGCGATCTGCTGGCTTTTCGCCAACGCTTTCCCGGCGTGCCGCTGCTCGGCGCTTACGGCAGCGGCCAGATCGCCCCGACCGCCAGCGGCAACCAGTTATTCCAGAATACCGCCCTGACCCTGCTTTACCGGAGCCGCCATGTTTAACCCCTCGCGCGAACAGGTTCGCCGTTTTTTCTGCGACGCCTGGCGTAAACATCAGGAACGCCTGCCGCTGGTCGGCGCAGAAGTCGCCGCCGCCGACCTGGCCGCCCGCCACCCCGAATATCACGCCCTGCTGGCCGATGCGGCAGGCGCGCTGGACAAGGAATGGACGCCGGAGGGCGGGCAGATGAATCCCTTCCTGCACCTGTCGCTGCACCTGGCGATCCACGAACAATTGAGCATCGACCAGCCGCCCGGCATCCGCGCCGCCTGCGAGCAATTGACCCGGCGCATGGAACGCCATGCCGCCGAGCACATCCTGCTCGAAGCCCTGGCCGAAACAGTCTGGCGGGCGCAACAGAACGGCGGCCAACTCGACGCCGCCGCCTACATCGAGGCGGTGCGCCGCCAGGCGGGATTGCCGTAGAACCCGTGCAAAATCTTTTGCATTCTCATTCTTCAAGCACGCCGTAGATCAGCACGTGGCGTTCGAGCAGGTCATCGAAGGCTGCCGGGACAATGGCCAGACGATGCTCGGCCGGCGTTCGGCAATGCTGGTCGACCCAGGCTGCGGCCGCCTGGCGGGCGGCGGCGAAGGTCGCGAACAGGCCGGCCAGAGCGGGCGAGCGAACCGGCAGAAAATCGCCGCTGCGACGGTCGAGCAGCCGGTCGCTGCCGAGCATCTGCACGGCGTAACCGGCGGCGGGCCGCCGTAGCGGCAGATCCTCGACAACGAAAGGGTCGCCGAAGGCATCGGCGGCGTGCTCGAAGCAGGACATGGAAATCAGGCCGGGATGTCGGGAATCAGCATCTGTTCTAGCAACTCGATCTGGTCCTTGAGCAGCAGTTTGCGTTTTTTCAGACGCCGAACCAGCAACTCGTCGGGCGGCGGATTGTCGCTCAGATGGGCAATCACCTGATCGAGATCGCGATGCTCCGTGCGCAACTCGTGCAACTGCTCGCGGATGTCGCCGATGTCGGCATCGCTCAACGGGTGCGTGGCCATGTTCAACTCCTGACAGTTTCCTTTGCTAGAATAGCCCGAACACCCGACGGGAGGAAAAAGAAATGCAACATCATGTGATTGTGACCTTCGGCAAGGATTGCGAGTACGACTTCAAATTCTCTGGCGGCATCATGATCGACGAAGCGCGCAAATGGTTTGATCGCGAGTTCGACACCCTTGAATGCGATGTGAATACGCCGACCGGCAAGATTCTCGCCGTCGATCGCATCCTCAGCGTCGCCAAATATGCCGGCGAAAAGCGCTTCCACGATCAACGCACCTGGGCCGAGCAGTTCGCCAGAAACACGGCCGCCGTTCTCGGACGCGACCTGATCCGCGTCGACGTCGAGCATTACAGCATCGGTTATTGATGAACAAGGCGTTCGTCCGGGAAAGCGACGGCGACGACGAGGAAGAACCCCAAGCCGCGCCCGGCCTGCCCGCCGGCACGCGCAATTACATCACCCCGGCCGGCCACGCCCGCCTGCGCGACGAGCTTGAGGAACTGGTCAAGCGCGAACGTCCGCGCATCGTCGATATCGTCGCCTGGGCCGCCTCCAATGGCGACCGTTCGGAAAATGGCGACTACATCTATGGCAAGCGCCGCCTGCGGGAAATCGACCGGCGCATCCGCTTTTTGACCAAACGCCTCGAATTGGCCGAGGTTGTCGACCCGCTGCGCCAGGGCGACAACGAGCAGATTTTCTTCGGCGCCCGCGTCACCGTCGCCGACAGCGACGGCGTTGAGAATACCTACACCATCGTCGGCGTCGACGAAGCCGACGCCGCCATCGGCCGTATCAGCTGGATTTCCCCCCTGGCGCGCGCCCTCATCAAGGCGCGCTGCGGCGACGCCATCCGCTTCCAGAGTCCGCTCGGCCCGCGTGACCTCGATATTGTCGAGGTTTGTTACGCGGCTATTGATTGACGACGATCAGACTGGCTATCGTGCCGCCTATCGTATTTGCGATATTACCTGAACGGGTATAAATTACCCCATGGTCGCCAAAGAAAAACCGCTCAAATGGATTGCCAGCAGCTACAAAGATCTGATGGCACTGCCGCTCGACGTGCGAAAGTTCTTTGGTTACGCGCTGGATTTCGCGCAACGTGGCGGCCAACACGACGCGGCAAAAGTGCTCAAAGGCTTTGGTGGTGCTGGTGTGCTGGAGGTTGTCGAAGACGATGCCGACGGCACCTATCGGGCGGTTTACACGGTGAAATTTGCGGAGGCAGTATTCGTCCTGCATTGCTTCCAGAAGAAGAGCAAGAGCGGGATCGCCACACCGAAGACAGACATGGACATCATCCGCGCCCGGTTGAAGGTGGCCGAGGCAATGGTACAGGAGCTACGGAATGCGCAAACAAATCATTGATGGCATTGAAGTCTGGCACGGCTCGGATAACGTCTTCGCCGACCTTGGGCTGCCGGATGCCGAAAAGCTCAAGATCAAGTCCGGGTTGGCGATCGAGATCACGAAGGCCATGCGTGCGCTTGGCCTGACGCAACAAGCGGCGGCCAAGCGCATGGGTATCTCGCAAGCAAAGGTGTCGGGCATGATGCGCGGCGATTTCACCAACCTGTCCGAGCGCAAGCTGATGGATTGTTTGAATCGCCTCGGCTACGACATCGAAATCAAGGTGCGCCCGGCGGCCGAATCGGTCGGGCATCTGACGCTCGCCACCGCCTGACCCGCTTCACCGTACCTCAATCGTGACGCTGCGCCCGGATTTGCCGCCGGCTTTGCGCAGGCGCTCGACGATGTTGGTGTTGGCGTTTTTCAGCGCCACGTCGAGCGCGGTTTCGCCTGATTCCAGTTGGCGATTCGGGTCGGCCTTGCTGGCCAGGAGCAGGTTGACGATGTCGAGATGGCCGTTGCGCGCCGCCGCGATCAAGGGCGTGGTGCCGTTTTCGCTTGGCGCGTCGATTTCCGCGCCGGCTTTGAGCAGCGTTTGGACGATTGCGGTATGGCCGGCGAAGGCGGCGTAGGTCAGCGGCGTCCAGCCGGGGGTGTTGAGTTTGGCGCCGGCCGCCACCAGTTGTTCGACGGCTTTTTGCCGGCCCATGAAGGCGGCCAGGCGCAGCGCGGTGTCGCCGGCGGCGTTGCGGGCGTCGAGCTTGGCGCGCTGGCGGATCAGGTAATCGACGAGTTGGTCGTGACCGTCACGGGCGGCCAGCATCAGCAGCGTGTTGCCGTCGATGTCGGTGGTATCGACCGAAGCGCCTTTGTTCACCAGCGCCGAAATGGCGGCGGTGTCGCCCTGGCGGGCGGCCTTGATGAGATCGTCGTAGGTGGCGGCGCTGGCCGGCAGGGAGAGGCTGGCGAGCAAGGCTGCCAGCAGGAGGGGGGTTTTCATGGTGGCGCGGGCCTCTGGGCGTGGCGGAAAAGGGAAAAGAAATTGTCGCTCGTCGCCCGCGTCACTTCAGCCAGCGACAGGCCGCGCAGGCGGGCGATTTCTTCGGCGACATGGCGGACGTAGGCTGGCTGGTTGGGCTTGCCGCGAAACGGGGCCGGCGCGAGATAGGGCGAATCGGTTTCGATCAGCAGGCGGTCGAGCGGGCAGCGGGTCGCTACGTCCTTGACGATGGCGGCATTCTTGAAGGTGACGATGCCGGAAAACGACAGGTAAAAACCGAGATCGAGCGCGACGCGGGCGTTTTCCCAATCCTCGGTGAAGCAGTGCATGACGCCGCCTACCGCGCCGGCTCCCTCCTCCCGCAGCAGGCGCAGGGTGTCGGCGGTGGAATCGCGGGTATGCACGACCAACGGTTTGCCGCAGCGGCGGGCCGCCGCGATGTGGTTGCGAAAGCGCTGCCGCTGCCATTCCGGCTTGTCCCGGTGCCAATGGTAATCCAGCCCCGTTTCGCCAATGGCGACGATGCGCGGATGATTGGCGAGTTCGACCAGGCGCTCGACGGTCGGCTCCTCGGCATCGCGGTATTCGGGATGAACGCCGACTGTGGCGTAAAGGCGCGGATCGCGCTCGGCCAGCGCCAGCACCTGGGGAAAGTTTTCCAGATTGACGCCAATGCACAGGGCCAGTCCGACGCCGTTGTCCTGCATGGCGGCAAGCGTTTCGGGCAGGCGCTCGGCGAGGCCGGGAAAATCCAGATGGCAGTGCGAATCGACCAGCACGGTCAGAGGGTGTGCGTCGGGCGTGACGACTGCATGACGCCGCCCAGCAGGCCCTCGATCTTGCGGCGCGCTTCCTGGCCGCTTTCGTCATCGTTGAAATGCACGCCGATCCCTTGGGCGCGGCCATTTTGCGCGCCAGCCGGGGTAATCCAGACGACGCTGCCGGCAATCGGCAGTTTGGCCGGGTCGTCCATCAACGACAACAGCATGAAGACTTCATCGCCCAGGTGGTAGCTGCGCGTGGTCGGAATGAAAATGCCGCCGGCCTTGAGGTGCGGCATGAAAGCCGCATACAGCGCCGACTTGGAATTGATGTTCAGCGACAGGACGCTGGGGCGCAGCGGGGGTTTGGCTTGGCTCATCGGCAATCTTTGGCAAACAGCGCACGGTAATCGAGAAAGAGCGTTTCGAGAAAGAGGCGGGCATTCAGCGGTTGTTCGGCTTCCCGGCAGCGCGTTACGGTCGTCCGGTACGACTGCAACAGCCGCGCTGGCGGAATCATAGCAGCGAGGCCGGCGATTGTGGCCGCCTGCGGCAGAAAATAGCGGATCGAGAGGCCGTTGCTGGCCAGCATCAGATCGACCAGCCATTTTTGCAGGCCATCGACCACGGCCTTCAAGGGCAGGCGGCCCTTGCTGTCCTTGACCGCCTTTTCCAGCTCGCCGGCCAGCGCCAGCGGTTCCACCGCCCGGCCGGCGGCCAGCCGCCTGGTCAGCGTTTCCAGCCAGTCGCCGCCCTGCCCGCTTTGACCCGAGCTGGCCCATTCCAGCGCCAGCCCCGGCGCGCCGCCGGCCAGGGCCAGCCAGCGGCCGGGGTCGGCAACGCCGTGCGCGGCGAGAACCGCCTCGGCGCGGGCCGCCGAAGGCAGCGGCACCGGCGCCACCTGGCAGCGGCTGCGGATGGTCGGCAACAAGCGCATCGGGTCGCTTGAAACCATTAAAAACAAGGTACTTGGCGCAGGTTCTTCAAGTGTTTTGAGAAGTGCATTGGCCGTTGCCCGGTTCATCGCCTCGGTTGGATTGACGATGACGATGCGCAGGCCGCCGCGATGGGTGCCGACAGTGAGAAATTCATCGAGGCCGCGCACCTGGTCGATGGTGATCTGCTGGCTGGCTTTTTTCTTGCCCTCCTCCGCTTCCGCCTCGTCGGCGAACGCCTCGGGTTGCAAGAGGCGGAAATCCGGGTGATTGCCCTGGCTGTACCAGTTGCAGGCCAGACACCGGCCACAGGCCCGGCCATCGTCTTGCGGCGCTTCGCAGAGCAGACTGGCGGCAAACTGGCGGGCCAGGTCGAACTTGCCGAGACCGCGCTGGCCGAGCAGCAACAGCGCGTGCGGCATTTTCGGGCGCCGGGCCTGGAGGCTTTTCCAGGCCGATTCGTGAAGTTCAATAACGTTCATAAACAAATAGTTAAAATTATTTCTTCAAGTTGTTTGCGAATATTGTCGAGTGGTCTGTCGGCCTCGATGATGCGGATTCGCCCTGGGTGCGTCTGGGCGCGTTCGAGGTAAGCCTGACGCACCCGTTGGTAAAAATCGGCCTTTTCCTGCTCGAAGCGGTCCAGGGCGCGGTTGGCGACGGCGATGCGTTCGCGCGCCACTTCCAGCGGCAGGTCAAAGAGCAGGGTCAGGTCGGGTTGCCGGTTGCCAAATACCCAATGTTCGAGTTGATTCAGTTTGTTTTTTTCGAGGCCGCGGCCGCCGCCCTGATAAGCGTAGGTGGCATCGCTGAAACGGTCACAGATGACCCATTCGCCGCGCGCCAGAGCAGGCTCGATGCGCTGCGCCCAATGTTCGCTGCGGGCGGCGAACATCAGCAGCGCTTCGGCTTCGACGTGCATCGGCTCATTGAGCAGCAGTTCGCGCAGGCGTTCGCCCAGCGGCGTGCCGCCCGGCTCGCGGGTCACTTGCACGACGCGGCCGCGAGCGCGCAAAAACTCGGCCAGCCAGTCGACGTGGGTGCTCTTGCCGGCGCCGTCGATGCCTTCAAAGGTAATGAATCGACCTTTCACTTGCCGCTCCTCTGATATTGATTGACCGCCCGGTTGTGTTCGTCGAGCGTGTAGGAAAAATGGCTGCTGCCGTCGCCACGGGCAACGAAATAGAGCGCCTTCGATGACGCCGGATGCAGAGCCGCCTGGAGCGAGGCCAGGCCGGGCATGGCGATCGGCGTCGGCGGCAGGCCGCGGCGGGTGTAGGTATTGTAGGGCGTGTCGCTTTGCAGATCGCGTTTGTGCAGATTGCCGTCGAAGGCCTCGCCGAGGCCGTAGATCACCGTCGGGTCGGTTTGCAGCGGCATGCCCAGGCGCAGGCGGTTGACGAAAACGGCGGCGATCAGTTCGCGGTCGGCCTCGCGCCCGGTCTCCTTCTCGATGATCGAGGCCATGATGAGCGCCTCATAAGGCGAACGGTAGGGCAAACCATCGGCCCGCCCGGCCCAGGCTGCGGCCAGTTGCCGCTCCATGGCGCGCACGGCGCGGGCCATCAGGTCGAGGTCGCTCGACTGTTTGTCGAACAGATAGGTATCGGGAAACAGCCAACCCTCCAGACTGGGATACGCCAGGCCCAAACGCCGGGCAATCTCGACCTCGCTCAACCCCCGGCTGTCGCCGCGCAGATCGGGATGCGCCGCCATCCGCGCCCGCCATTGGCGGAAAGTCCAGCCCTCGATCAAGGTCATGTCGCCCTGCGTGACCTTGCCACGTATCAGTTTGTCGAGCAGTTGCCGGGCGGTGACGCCTTCCTGAACCGAGTAGCTGCCGGCCTTGATGCTGGTATCGGCCCCCTGCACGCGGGCCAGCAACAGCAGCAGCGACGGTTGCACGTTAACGCCGGCTTCGCGCATCTGGCCGATCGCCGCGCGCAGGCTACTGCCGCTGGCGATATGAAAATCGACCGGCGAAGCGCGCAGTGGCAGCGGCTGCTCCGCCCACCACCAGAGCCAGGCGGCAACGGCGGCCAGCGCCAGGATGGCGAGAAACAGGAGTTTAATCAGAAGGCGCAAGGGAACTCGGCGGCGGCGGACGGGTCTCGCCCGTGGTCAAACGAGCAGGTCAATTCGGGCGATATAATAGCCCAACCCCCTTCAGGAGCTTCCATGAACCCCAACTGGCGCAGTTTTCTCGAATCCGCCGATGCCGCATTCAGCGGTGATTCTTCAGAAATCCTCAGCTTCGGCGATGCCGCCGGGGAATTGCAGGCGGCCGCCCGACAAACGGTCGTCGTGCCGCTCACCCACCTGGCCCTGATCGATGCCGTCGGCGAGGACGCCAAATCGTTTCTGCATAACCAGTTCACCAGCGATGTCAATCACCTCCAGAACGACCAGGCGCAACATGCCGGTTGGTGCTCGGCCAAGGGCCGGATGCAGGCCAGTTTCGTGCTGTGGCATGAGGCCGGCGGCTACCGCCTGGCGCTGGCCGCCGACCTGCTGGAAGCGACGCTGAAACGCCTGCGCATGTTCATCCTGCGCGCCAAGGTCAAGCTGGCGGAGCAAAGCGACCAGGTGCTGCTTGGCCTCGCCGGCGCTCAGGCTGGCGAAACCCTGGCCGATGCCGGCCTGCCGATTCCGGCGGCAGCAATGGACATCATCGCCGCCAATGGCTGCACCGTGCTGCGTCTCGATGCGGAACGCTTCATCGTCGCCGCGCCGGTCGCCGCCGCGCCCGACCTGTGGCGCAAGTTGACCGTCAGGGCACGCCCGGCCGGCACGCCGGTCTGGCGCTGGCTCGACGTGCGCGCGGCCTTCCCGCTGGTCACGCTGGCGACCAAGGAAGAATTCGTGCCGCAAATGGCCGATTTCGAGAAAATCGGCGGCGTCAGCTTCCACAAGGGCTGCTACCCCGGCCAGGAAATCGTCGCCCGCACCCAATACCTCGGCAAGGTCAAGCGCCACCTCTACCGCCTGCGCAGCGCGACCGCCCTGCAAGCCGGCGACCATCTGTTCTCGCCGGACAACCCCGACCAGACCAGCGGCAAGGTCATGACCGCCGCTCCAGCCCCGGACGGCGGTTTCGCCGCCCTCGCCGTGGTTCAGTCCAACTTCGCCGCCAATCTCCGCCTCGGCTCGCGCCAGGGGCCGCCGGTCGAGGCTGTCGCCGTCAATCCGGCGTAGGCCACGCAGGAGGAATTCGTGCAGTTTGAAGAAAGCATTGAAGTTCAAGCGTCACCGCAAACCGTCTTTGCGCTCTACGCTGATGTTTCTGCCTGGGCGTCATGGGATCCCGATGTCAGTTCCTCATCCATTGCAGGAGCATTTGCTTCCGGCTCTACCGGAAAACTGAAACCGTCCAATGGCCCGGAGGCAAAAATCACTTTGACAGAGGTTGTGGCCAATCAGTCGTTCACCGTGGAAAGCCGGCTTCCTCTGTGCGTCATGCGCTTTGAGCATGAGCTTTCGCCAACTGCCAGCGGTACAACGGTTGTGCATAGAGTTTCTTTTGCCGGTTTTCTGTCACCGTTATTTTCGCGCATCATCGGCAGCTCAATTCGCAAAGGGTTGCCTCAAACGATGGCGGGGTTAAAGCGCGCTGTAGAACGGCCGAACATTGAAGGGCTGCTCCGATAGGCACCATTTTCTCGGCTTCGGCCCCGCTTACCACATCCCGCCGCTGACGCTGGCTCCCGACGCCGGCATGAGCGTCTATGCCCTGCTCGGCCTGCTCGCCGGCCTCGTCGCGCCGGTTTTTCTCGGCATTCTCGAAACCGCGCGCCAGGGTTTCGGCAAACTTATTCCATTTTTAAATCAGCCGAGCACGCGAAGGCGAAGCGCAGACAGTGCGGTTGCACGACAAGCGAAGCCGACAAAGTGATCGGTTGATTTGGAAATGGAATTACGCTGCCGCTGTGGGCGAAACTCGGCCTCGGCGGCCTGATCGTCGGCGCGATCTCCATCGGCCAACCGGCGGTCTGGGGCAACGGCTACAGCGTGGTCGACTCGATTCTGCAAGGCGGTTGGGTCTGGCCGAGCCTGCTCGCGCTGTTGCTGCTCAAGGTGCTGGCTCGCCGAGCGGGCTGTCGCCGCGCACGATGGGCGGGTCGCGGCGCGCGATTTCACCGGCGCTCAACCTGCACTGGCGCTGGCCCCATGTCTATGTCGTCGATGCCGACCACCGCTTTCTCGGTGCGATCTCGGTGCACGACTTCGCGCCCCGGCTGCGCGCCGCCGCCAATCCATCCGCGCCGCTGCCGGCGGAACTGGTCAACGCGAATTACCCCCGCGTCACGCCCGACATGGGCCTGGGGCGTGTTCTCGAAGCCTTCGCCGGCCATAGCGGCGAACGCCTGCCGCTGGTCGATGCGCAGGGCAAGCTGCTGGGCACCTTTCCAAAACCGATTTGATTTTGCTGCTCGGCGAAAGCGTTGCCAGCCATTGACAGGCTGACGGGCATCGGTAAAACCTTGCCGGGAAAGCATCCTCGCAAAATGCAACAGCCAAGGTGGACATCAATCCCGAATACCAGATACCCTACCGCCTAGTTCTCATACCACATAGGAGCCAATCAAAATGAAACTGCGTCACTTGCTTTTCGGCGTTCTGAGCGCCCTGGCCCTGACCACGACGACCTACGCCAGCGAGAAAGATGAGGCCGTCGCTCAAGTGAGCGCGGCGGCCAAGGCGGTCAACGCAGACCGCGCTGCTGGCCTGAAAGCCATTCAGGATGGCAAATTTGTCAAGGGCGAAGTCTACGCGTTTGCCTATGCCCTGACTGGCGAAATGGTCGCCCACCCGAAGAACCCGCGCCTGGTTGGCAAAAACATGCTGGACCAGCCGGATGCCGAAGGAAAGCTGTTCCGCAAGGAACTGATCGAGAAGGCCAAGGCCGGCCGCAAGGAATGGACGGATTACGTCTATCAGAATCCCGAAACCAAGGCCATGGAGCAGAAGACCACTTACTGCGAGAAGGCGGGTGACGTCGTCGTTTGCGCGGGAGTCTACAGGTAACCCTGCGACGACAACATACGTGGTGACATGAAGAACGCCAGGGAAACCCCTGGCGTTCTTCATGTCAACGTATCCTGTCGCTGCAAGCAGGAAGCGAAGGAATTTCCATGAAACTCAAGACACAATTGATGCTGACGCCGGCTTCGGCCGCTGTCGGTTTCTTTTTGGTCATCGGTTTGGCTGCCGTATCCAGCAACCACCTGGTCTCTGATCTGGAGACTGCCGGAACCCATGGCCTGACCCCGGTAGCGAAATTGCAGATCATCAACACGGCGGTGGATGATCTTCGTTTCCGCTCCGCGGCTGTATTGCTCGGCCAGGCACCCGCCAAGCAAAGCGCTGAACAGGCGCGGTCGGCCGCCAGTGAAATTTCAACGCTGTGGCCGGAGGCGCGCCAGGCGCTCGAGCGTCCGGATCTGGCGGAATCGCTGCAACAGGTCGACACCGCCCTGCCGAAGTTCAAGGAGTTCGTGGACAAAATGGTCGCCGCTTACGGCGCCAAGGATATGGATACCATCCGCGCACTCATGGAAGACGATTGGCCTTACCTCAACGCCAATCTGGTGAAGCCTCTGAACGCCATTTCCGACAAGGTAGCGGCAGCGGCGGAGAATTCTCTGGTCGAAGCCAGGCAGATGGCCAATACCATGCTTCTGGCGCTCATTGCCACCGGCGTGATTGGAGTCCTCTTCAATTTGGCGCTCTCCCTTCTGGTGTCGCGCAAAATTACGCGCGGCGTGCAGCAACTCGCCGATGCGGCCAATCGTGCCGCCAAGGGAGATCTCAAGGTGACGCCCCCGACCCTCGCCGGGGAGCTTGGAGACATCAGCACCTCGCTGGGGAGCCTGGTCGGCGCATTTCATACCCTCGCCACGGAAATACGCGAGTCCAACAAAAAACTGGTGTCGCTTTCGGGCGAACTGGCTGGCGAGTCCCGGGTGATCGCCGAGCGAAACGAGCAACTCATCGACAACATTCTGTCCGGGTCAAGTGCGACGAAACAAATGGCCGATGCCGCAGGGGGCATTGCCAACAATGCCAACAGCGCCCGCACCCGCGCCATGACCACGATGAATCAGGCAGAAAGCGGCCTGGGTACGATGTCCATGACGGTTACGGATGCCGAGCAGGTTTTTGCCGCCTTCGATGCCGTTGCCGCCTCAGTCGACCGCCTGGCCGAACAGATTGGCGGCATTGGCCGCGTGGCCACCAGCATCAAGGAGATCGCCGACCAGACCAACCTGCTCGCCTTGAATGCCGCCATCGAGGCGGCCCGCGCCGGCGAGCAAGGCCGTGGCTTTGCCGTGGTTGCCGATGAGGTGCGCAAACTCGCCGAGAAGACCGCTGCCTCCACCGCCGAAATCACTTCCGGGGTAAGCACCATCCAGGAAGCGGCGACGGGCACCCACGAGGTCGTGGCGACCACCCAGGTTTGGGCGACCAAGATGCGCGGGGGCCTGAGCGAGTTTCAAACCTCTCTGGGCGATATCGTCAATGCCATGCGCGCGCTGTCCCAGGAAATCGGCTCTATTGCCGAGGCCACCCGTGAACAAGCCAAGGCCACCGAAACGACAGCGTCCGTGTTGACCCGGGTCAGCCAGGCCGTCGAGGATTCCGGCGAGCAGGTTCGAAACATGAGCGGCCTCGCCGACCGTACCCGGTCATCCGCCGAAGCGATGAGCAAACTGATTCAGGGCTACAACGTTGGCGACGAACGCCGGCACGCTGCCACCCCGCCGGAATCGAAGGCAGGGCAAGCCGTTCGGCTTCCCTGGGAACAACACGGTCCGCGTGGATCGGGATGATGATGGCGATTGGACTGAGCGCAGCGCAGGCAGCAGCACAGGCAGGTAAGCGATTCTTCATCTTCATGATAAAATTGTGCGACGCACAATAAAACCTGCCGCTGAGGATACACCATGCTGGAACAGCACTATCTCACCACCCTGTTTGAGCCGAAATCCGTCGCCGTGATCGGCGCTTCCGACCGGGAGAACTCGGTCGGCAACATCATCTTCAAGAACATCCTCGGTTCGGGCTACAAAGGCCGGCTCTACGCCATCAATCCCAAGCACGAGACGATTCAGGGCCAGCCGGCCTGGAAGTCGATCGAGGAAATCGGCGCCCGCGTCGAGATGGCGGTCATCACCACCCGCCCGCAGACCGTGCCGCAATTGATCGAGCAGTGCGGGCGCAGCGGCGTGCGCAACGTCATCGTCATCGCCTCCGGTTTCTCCGAAGCCGGCCATGTCGGCGCCGCGATCGAACGCAAGATGCTGGAAATCGCCCGCTCCTACAGCGTGCGCATTCTCGGCCCCAACTGCCTCGGCATCATCCGCCCCGAGCTGGGCCTCAACGCCACCTTTGCCCGCGTCACCGCCAATTCCGGCAACCTGGCGCTGGTCTCGCAGTCCGGCGCCATGTGCTCGGCCGTGCTCGACTGGGCCAAGGCCAATCAGGTCGGTTTCTCCTCGGTCATTTCGCTGGGCATGACGACCGACATCGATTTCGGTGAAATCCTCGACTACCTGATTTACGACAACCGCACCCACTACATCCTGATGTATGTCGAAGGCATCCGCAACGCGCGGCGCTTCATGAGCGCCCTGCGTTCGGCGGCGCGCATCAAGCCGATCATCCTGCTGAAAGCCGGGCGCCACGAGGCCGGTTCGCAGGCGACGACGCTGCATTCGGGCATGGCGGCGGTTTCCGACACGGTTTTCGATGCCGCGGTGCGCCGCGCCGGCGTGGTGCGGGTGCAGAACGTCGGCCAGTTGTTCTACGCCGCCAAGGCGCTGGCCTCCAAATTCCGCCCGCAGGGCGACCGCCTGGCCATCATCACCAACGGCGGCGGCCCCGGCGCCATGGCCGCCGATCGCGCCGGCGACCTCGGCATTCCGCTGGCCGAACTGAGTGACGAGACAATGGCCGCGCTCAACAAGGCGCTGCCGTCAAGCTGGTCGCACAGCAACCCGATCGACATCGGCGGTGACGCAACGCCCGAGCGCTACCGCGAAACGATCCTGGCCGTCGCCCGCGACGCCAACGTCGACAGCACGCTGGTGATGCTGTCGCCGCAGGCGATGACCGACCCGCTGGGCGTTGCCAAGGCCATCATCGAGATCGTCGATAAGCTCAACCGCTCGCTGATCTGCTGCTGGATGGGCGAGGAGCAGGTCGCCGAAGCGCGCAAGCTGCTGGAGGATTCCGGCATTCCCGCCTTCCGCATGCCGGAGACGGCGATCGAGTTGTTCCACCACATTTCCAAGTATTACCGCAACCAGCACCTGCTGTTGCAGACGCCGGAACCGACACGCCAGCACGGCCGGCCCGAGGCCGAAGGGGCCAAGATGCTGATCGAGGCCCTGCTCGCCGAGCGGCGCAAGGTGCTCTCCGAAATGGAATCGAAGGCCATCCTGCGCGCCTTCAAGGTGCCGGTGGCGCAGACCATGGTCGCCCGCACCGCCACCGAGGCTTTGTTGCTGGCTGAACAGCTTGGCTTCCCGGTCGCCATGAAGGTCGATTCGCCGGATCTACCGCACAAATCGGACGCCGGCGGCGTGCGCCTGAACATCCAGAACGCGCCGGCCGTGCGCAACGCCTATCACGACATCATCGACACCGTGCAGAAGCGCCACCCGACAGCCAAGGTCAACGGTGTTTCGATCGAGCCTTTCCTCTCCCGTCCGCATGGCCGCGAATTGATGATCGGCGTTTTCCGCGACCCGATCTTCGGGCCGGTGATTACCTTCGGCGCCGGTGGTTTCGATGTCGAAATCTTCAGCGACCGCTCGGTCGCGCTGCCGCCGCTCAACAAGTTCCTGGCCAAGGATCTGATCGACTCGACGCGCGCCGCGAAAATCCTCGGCCAGTTCCACAACATGCCGCCGGTCGACCGCGCGGCCTTGCAGGAAGTGCTGCTGTGCATTTCCGAAATGGTCTGCGAACTGCCGTGGATCATGGAACTCGACCTCAACCCGCTGATCGTCGACGAGCACGGCGCCATCGCCGCCGACGCGCGCATCGTCATCGACCACGCCGCCGGCTCTACCGGCGACCGCTACGCCCACATGGCCATCTACCCCTACCCGGTGCACCTGATCCAGGAATGGCAGATGAACGACGGCAAGGTCGTCACCATCCGCCCGATCCGGCCGGAAGACGCCGACCTCGAACAGGAATTCGTCAAGGGCATGTCGGATGAATCGCGCTATTACCGCTTCATGGACACCCTGCGCGAACTGACCCAGACCATGCTGGTGCGTTTCACGCAAATCGACTACGACCGGGAAATGGCGCTGGTGGCGATGATGACCGACGATGAAGGCAAGGAGACGCAAATCGGCGTCGCCCGCTACGTCGTCAATCCGGATGGCGAATCGGTCGAATTCGCGCTGGCCGTCGCCGACGACTGGCAGAAATGCGGCGTCGGCCGCAAGCTGATGACGGCCCTGATCGACTGTGCCCGGATGAAAGGCTACCGCGCCGTCGTCGGCGACGTGCTGTCGACCAACAGCAAGATGTTCCGCCTGATGACCAGCCTCGGCTTCACCATCCACCCGCACCCCGATGACACCGCCGTCAAGCGCGTGGTCAAGCCGCTGACGGGGGCTTGACCGCTGCCGGGATCGGCATAGGGGGCTGCCACAATGGCAGCGCCCCTGCCACACCACCCGGCATGCGGGTCCGCACCGAGCGGTTTGATTGTCGGTTTGATAACACTATCACAACGTTATAATCCGACATTTTCCCCGCCGCCGATCCATGCGCGTCTATCGCGGTCATTCGCGTCCTGTTCCTGCTCCCGTCGTTCTCGCCATTGGTAACTTCGATGGCGTGCACCTCGGCCACGCGGCGCTGCTCGGGCAGTTGACCGAAGCGGCAAGGCAGTTGCGGCTGGCGCCGACGATCCTGACTTTCGAGCCGCATCCGCGCGAGTTTTTCGCCCCGGCCTCGGCCCCGGCCCGGCTCACTACCCTGCGTGAGAAGCTCGAATTGCTGGGCGAGGCCGGCGTTGCCCAGATCATGATCTGCCCTTTCAACGCGGCTTTCGCGATGCTGTCGGCGGAGGACTTCATCGAGCAGGTCTTGTGTCGCGGGCTGCGGACGCGGCAACTCATCGTCGGCGACGATTTTCGTTTCGGCCGTGGCCGCCAGGGCGATTTTGCGCTGTTGCAGGCGGCGGGCAAGCGCCTGGATTTTGCCGTCACGGCGATGCCCAGCGTCGTCGTCGGCGACGCGCGGGTTTCCAGTTCCGGCGTGCGCCGCGCCCTGGCCGAAGGCGACATGGATCAGGCGGCGCGCCTGCTCGGCCGGCCTTACGGCATGGACGGCCAGGTTTCGCATGGGCAGAAGATTGGCCGCCAACTGGGCTTCGCCACGGCCAATATCCGCGTCAAGCACAATCCGCTGCCGATGACCGGCGTTTTTGCGGTCGAGGTCGGCGGTCTGGGCGGACAAGCGCTGCCCGGCGTCGCCAATCTCGGCGTCCGGCCGAGCGTCTGCGGCACGCGCCCGCTGCTGGAAGTGCATCTGTTTGATTTCGACCGCGACATTTACGGCGCGCACATTGCGGTGCGCTTTGTCAAAAAATTGCGCGACGAGCGACGTTTTCCCGATTTGGACGCCCTGAAGGCGCAGATTGCCGCGGATGCGGCG
>WQUQ01000338.1 GCA_009782025.1 Desulfobulbus sp.
CACTGGGCTGAAACGGATGACCCCATCCTTGAATATGCAGAATTTCAAAAATACAAAATTAAGCAAATCAATTGAAATTATTTTTCAACAGCCTGTTACTCTTTTCCCGGCCTCTGGCGCTATTCTCGCGTGGCATCTCGCCCCTGTTATGGTAAAAAATCCCCCGACTTTGACCGCATCGCCGCTTGGTCGCGGCGCATCCGATGAATTTCTGAGGAGACAGACATGCAAGACACGAGCAAGGTACGGGCTATTGCCCTGATTGGGCATGGACGTTGTGGCAAGACATCTCTCGCTGAGGCCATGCTGTTCACCGGCGGTAAGACCAGCCGTCTGGGCAGCGTCGATGCCGGCAACTCCTGCCTCGACTACGACGACGAAGAGATCTCCCGCCAGATGTCGATCAACACCGCTTTCCATCGACTCACCTGGAAAAAACACGATGTCTATCTGCTCGACACCCCCGGCGACGACAATTTCCTGACTGAAACCATTTTCGCCGCCGCCGTCTGCGACACGGCGCTGTTCGTTATCGACGCCACCCTGCCGGTCAAAGGGCAGACCGTGCGCCTGGCCGACATGGCGCGCGAGAAGAACCTGCCGACGCTCATCGCCATCACCAAGCTTGACCGCGAACGCGCCGATTTCTTCGCGGCGGCGCGCGAGGTGAAAAATATCCTGCCGTTCAAACCGGTGATCGTCCAGTTGCCGATTGGCAGCGAAGACAAGATGCGGGGCGTCGTCGATCTGATCAGTCAGAAAGCGTTGCTCTTCGATGGCGACAAAGGGACGTTGACCGAGAACGACATCCCCGCCGACATGCTGGACGATGTTGCCCTCTACCGCGAGCAGTTGATCGAAAGCGCCGCCGAAAATGACGACGAGCTGGTCGAGCGTTTCCTCGAAGAAGGTTCTTTGAGCGAGGAAGAGATCATCGCCGGTTTGCGCAAGGGCATTGGCGAGGCGGCTGTCGTCCCAGTCTGCGCCGTCAGTGGCCTGCGTAACAAGGGGACGGCGGCGCTTTTAGATATTCTCTGCGATTATTTCCCGTCGCCGCTCGATCGCCCGGCCATCGAAGGCATCGACGGCCAGGGCAGCGCCATCATGCGCCCCTGCGCCGATGACCAGCCCTTTACCGGTCTCGTCTTCAAGACCATGGCCGACCCTTACGCCGGGCGGCTGACCATCTTCCGCGTGTTTTCCGGCATCTTGCAGGGCGATTCTTTCTATAACGCCACGCGCCAGGTCTCCGAGCGTTTCGGGCAACTTTTCGTCCTCGAAGGCAAGGAGCAGAAGCCGGTCGATGCCGCCGGGCCAGGCATGATCGTCGCCGTCGCCAAACTGAAAGAAACCGTCACCGGCGACACCCTCTGCGCTTCGCAGCAGACGGCGATGGTGCTGACGCCGCCGGCGCCCCTCGAACCGGTCATCTCCTTTGCCGTTTCGACGAAAAAAGGCGAGGAGGAAAAGCTCTTCGCCTCGATCACGCGCATGCTCGATGAAGACCTGACTTTGCGTTTGACCCGCGAGCAACAGACCAAGCAGGTGCTGCTTTCCGGCATGGGCAAGGTCCATCTCGAGGTGGTCGGCTCGCGTATCAAGCGTAAATTCGGTGTCGATATGGAGCTATCAGAGCCGAAGATTCCGTACATGGAAACCATTCGCGGCAAGGCGCGCGTCCAAGGCAAACACAAAAAACAGAGTGGCGGGCGCGGCCAGTACGGCGATTGCTGGATCGAACTGTCGGCCAATCCCGGCGGCGGCTACGAATTCATCGACCAGATCGTCGGTGGCGTCATCCCGCAGCAGTACCGCCCCGCCGTCGATAAGGGTATCCAGGAAGCGATGGAGCGCGGCGTCCTCGCCGGTTATCCGGTCATCGACATCAAAGTGGCTCTCGTCGATGGTTCGTTCCACAACGTCGATTCGTCGGAAATGGCCTTCAAGGTCGCAGGTTCCTTGGCCTTCAAGAAAGCGGCGCAGGAGGCCAAACCGGTGCTGCTCGAACCCTATGTCAACATGACGATCAACGTCGATAAGGAGCACGTCGGCGATGTCATGGGCGACCTGAACTCGCGGCGCGGCAAGGTCATGGGCATGGATTCCGACGCCAAATCGGAGATTATCAACGCCCAGGCGCCGCAGGCGGAAGTTCTCAGCTACGCCACCGACCTGACCTCGATGACCGGCGGCCTCGGCAGCTTCACGGTGACCTTTTCCCACTACGAGGAAGTGCCGGCCCAGATCGCCGACAAAATCATCGCCGCGCGCGCCGCAGACATGAAAGAGGAAGGATGATGGCAAAACCCTGGCGTTTCGCCGTGGTGACGATGAGCGACAAGGGCAGTCGCGGCGAACGCATCGACGAATCAGGGGCTTTTCTGCGGCAATTCTTGAGCGAGGCGGGTTTGGCCGAAGCCGGTTACCGCCTCGTGCCCGACCGCGTCGAAGACATTGCGGCGGCGGTCTGCGCCATGATCGATGACTTGGGGGCGGATCTGGTGGTCACCACGGGTGGCACCGGCCTTGCCCCGAGCGATGTGACGCCGGAGGCGATGAATAAGGTTTTCCAGCGCGAAGTGCCGGGCATCGCTGAAATGCTGCGCCTTGAGAGCCTGAAGAAAACACCGATGGCGGCGCTATCGCGGGGCCGGGCAGGTATCCGTGGTGAAAGCCTGATCATCAACCTGCCCGGCAGCCTGAAGGCGGCGCGGGAAGACATCGCCACCCTGCTGCCGATTGTCGATCACGCCCTGGAAAAGATCAAAGGGGATCCCAGTGATTGCGGGCGATAATGCCACATTTGTTCGTCTGATCCTCTTGTGTCATTGTCGGTCCCAAGTTCATTACCCGCCAAATCCATACTTGGCTGTCAGTTTCGCTTACCTCGTGCAAACGGAAGCCGGACAGTGACACTTCTTCGAGAGTTTTCACCTAAACAGAGAGACTAATTTTTGCAATAATTAGACAAAAATGCTTGCATATTATGTCAATATTTTCTAATATTAGGCATGAACAAT
>WQUQ01000339.1 GCA_009782025.1 Desulfobulbus sp.
CATTGCCAAATCAACCGATGACTTTGTCGGCTTCGCTTGCCGGTCAACCGTACTGTCTCTCGCTTCGCCTTCGCGTCCTCGGCTGATTTAAAAATGGAATCACACCATGACTGATCCGCGCCACGCCTTGATCGCCGCCGCCAACGCCCTGCAACCGGCCGGGCTGAACCGGGGAACCGCCGGCAATGTCAGCGTGCGCCACGCTGACGGCTTCTACATCACGCCGACGGGCATGCCCTACGCCACCCTGGAGGTCGATGACATTCCCTGGCTGACCCTTGACCACGGCGCAAGCGAGAAGCCCGGCCTGCAGGCCGGGGTCAAGCGAGCCAAGCGTGATTTCGGCGCCGGAGGCGCCCCAAACTCGTGGCGAGGAAGCTCCGGGCTTCAGCCCGGAGTGACTCACGGGTTGCCCAAAGGCCGGCGCAAGCCTTCCTCGGAATGGCGTTTTCACCGCGATCTCTACGCCGCCCGCCCGGAGGTCGGGGCCGTGCTGCATGCCCATTCGCCCTTTGCCGTCAGCCTGGCCTGCCTGCGCCGCGACATTCCGCCCTTCCATTACATGATCGCCCGCTTTGGCGGCGACAGCATCCGCTGCGCCGATTACGCCCTGTTCGGCACGGACGAATTGTCGACGGCGGCGCTGGCGGCGATGGCCGGGCGCAAGGCTTGCCTGCTGGCCAATCACGGCCTCCTGGTCGCTGGTCGCGATGTCGACGAGGCGTTTTCCCTGGCCGTCGAACTGGAAGAATTATGCGAGCAATACTGGCGCGCCTGCCAACTCGGCCAGCCGGTCTTGCTCGACGAAGCCGAAATGGCGGCGGTGCGGGAAAAATTCGCCGGCTACGGACAGCAATGACCATGCACCACGATCTGACGCGCTGGGAGCAGACGCACGACTATGGCAGCGGCAATCTCCGCGCCGAGCGCGGCACGCGGCTGGTGCTGTGGATCACGCTGGCGACGATGGTTGGCGAAATCGCCGCCGGCTGGGGGTTCAACTCGATGGCGCTGCTGGCCGATGGCTGGCACATGAGTTCGCACGCGCTGGCCATCGGCCTCTCCTCCTTCGCCTATGCCGCCGCCCGGCGCTACGCGGGCGATGCGCGCTTTGCCTTCGGCACCTGGAAGATCGAAGTGCTGGCCGGTTACACCAGCGCCCTGTTCCTGCTCGTGGTGGCGGCGTTGATGGTGTTCGGCGCCGTCGACCGGCTGCTCGCTCCGCAGCCGATCCGCTACGCCGAGGCGATGGTCGTCGCCGTGCTCGGCCTCGGCATCAATCTCGCCTGCGCGGCGATTTTGCACCGGGCCGGAACGCATCACCCCGAGCACGGGCATGACCACACGCATAAGCACGCCCACGACGATCTCAACCTGAAGGCCGCCTACCTCCACGTTCTGACCGACGCCCTGACCTCGGTGCTGGCCATCGCCGCGCTGGCCGGCGGCTGGCGCTACGGCTGGGCCTGGCTCGACCCGGTCTGCGCCCTGGTCGGCGCGGCACTGGTCGGGCTGTGGGCGCGAAACCTGCTGCGCCAGAGCGGCAGCGCGCTGCTCGACCGCGAGATGGATCATCCGGTGGTCGAGGAAATCCGCGCGGCGATCGGCGCCCTGCCGACCGGCGCGCAGATCACCGACCTGCACGTCTGGCGCGTCGGCAACGGCGCTTACGCCTGCGCCCTGTCGCTGCTGACGCACGATGCCAGCCTCACGCCGCTGCACGTTCGCGCCGCGCTCGCTGTGCACGAGGAAATCGTCCATGCGACGGTGGAAATCCACCATTGCGATGAATGTCCGCCGCCTGCCGTCTGAACACCGGTGAAAAGCGGCGTTCAGACGACATTCATCGCCAGTGCACTACAAAGGCGTCATCCGCCGGCGCCGCTGGCGCGATATTTCCTCCCGCACGAAAGGAAGGCGAGCATGGTGAAAAATGATTGGCTGCGCCCCCCGCTGGCCGCTGCGGTCATTCTCGCCGCCTGCGCCATGCCGGCCCTCGGCGAGGACAAGCACGATCACGAACTGGCGCGTCAGGAACTGGCGGCCGGGCGCATCCTGCCGTTACAGACGGTACTGGAGCGCATCCGCCCGACTTTCCCCGGCGAAGCGCTCGAAGTCGAACTGGAGAATGAGGACGGCCGCTGGATTTATGAAATCAAGATGCTCAATGCCAGCGGCGGCGTCAGCAAGCTGCTGATCGACGCCCGCGACGCCTCGCTGATCCGCGTGCGCCACCACCGCTGAGGGATTGGCGATGCGCATTCTGGTGGTCGAGGACGAGCCGACGCTGTGCGCGCAGTTGTGCCGCAGCCTGGAAGCGGCCGGTCATGCCGTGGACGCCGCCGGCAATGGCCGTGACGCCCTCTACCTCGGCAACGAAAAGGCTTTTGACGCCGTCGTTCTCGACCTTGGCCTGCCGCTGCTCGATGGCCTCTCCATCCTCAGGCAATGGCGGCAGACCGGGCGCGACATGCCGGTGCTGATTCTGACCGCCCGTGGCGACTGGCACGAGCGGGTGGCCGGCATCGACGCCGGCGCCGATGATTACCTGCCCAAACCCTTTCACATGGAAGAACTGCTGGCCCGGCTGCGCGCCCTGCTCCGGCGCAGCGGTGGCCAGACCCGCAACGAACTCTGCTGCGGGCCGCTGACGCTCGACACGCGCAGCGCCAGGGTGCATCTCGACGGCCAGCCGCTGACGCTGACCAGCCACGAATTCCGCCTCCTCGCCTATCTGCTGCGCCGCTGCGGCGATGTCATCTCGCGCAGCGAACTGGCGGAACACATCTATTCGCACGACAGCGATCCCGACTCGAATACCATCGAGGTCTTCATCGGCCGGCTGCGCAAAAAACTGCCGCCGGAGATGATCGAAACCGTGCGCGGCCTCGGCTACCGCCTGCGCGATCCGGCATGATCCTATTCACCCGGCAATTAAGTTTTGTCATTGCGCGCTCCGTCGCGGAATCCAAAAGCCGCATGGATGCTGCGACTACGCGCAGCATGACGCAGCAGGAAT
>WQUQ01000340.1 GCA_009782025.1 Desulfobulbus sp.
CTCGACAAACAGTTGCCCCTGGGCGGCGGCCTCGGCGGCGGCAGTTCCGACGCCGCCACAACGCTGCTCGCCCTCAACCACCTGTGGCAAACCGGCCTGTCGCGCGGCGAACTGGAGCGGCTCGGCCTGGCGCTGGGCGCCGACGTGCCGGTTTTCATCCACGGTCGCAACGCCTTTGCCGAAGGCGTCGGCGAGCATTTCACCGACCTCGACCTGCCGCCAGCCAGCTATCTGGTGCTGCAACCGCCCGTTCATGTGCCGACCGCCGCCATCTTCAGCGCCCCGGAACTCTCCCGCGACACGCCGCCGCTGCGCCCCGCCGACTGGCGTCCCGGCCTCGGCGGCAACGACCTGGAGACGGTCGCCTGCGCCCGCTTTCCGGCCATCGCCGAACACCTCGCCTGGCTGCGACAATTCGCGCCGCAAGCCATGATGACCGGCTCCGGCGCGTGCGTCTTCGCCGCCTTCACCAACCGCGCCGAGGCCGAAACCGTGCGGGCGGCCCTGCCAGCCGGCTGGACCGGCTGGGTCGCCGACGGCCTGAAGGCGCATCCACTGGCTGACATTCAAGAGAAAACGCTGGACGCCGGCCGCTTCCTTATGTAACATGCGCGCCTCGTTCCGCACGCCAGCTCGTGCGGACGAAATCCGCTGGGGAGTCGCCAAGTTGGTCAAGGCACCGGATTTTGATTCCGGCATTCGAAGGTTCGAATCCTTCTTCCCCAGCCAGGTTTTTTTCGGGCAGGTCGCAAGCCTGCCCGATTTTCATGGTGACGGGCGCGCGCATTCGGCATGGAACGCCCGAAGGAATGCAGACATGGCCTACAACAGCCTGATGGTGTTTACCGGCAACGCCAACCCGAAACTGGCCGCCGCTGTCGCCAGACAACTGAACGTCGATCTCGGCCGCGCCAACGTCAGCCGCTTTTCCGACGGCGAGGTCAGCGTCGAATTGCAGGAGCACGTGCGCGGCCGCGACATTTTCGTCCTGCAATCCACCTGCGCCCCGTGCAATGACAATTTGATGGAGCTGCTGGTCGTCGTCGATGCGTTGAAGCGCGCCTCGGCCGGCCGCATCACCGCCGCCATCCCGTATTTCGGCTATGCCCGGCAGGATCGCCGTTCGCGTTCCTCGCGCGTGCCCATCGCCGCCAAGCTGGTCGCCAACATGCTGGTGGCTTCCGGCGTCGACCGCGTGCTGACCATGGATCTGCACGCCGAGCAGATTCAGGGTTTTTTCGACATTCCGGTCGATAACATTTACGCCCTGCCGATTTTGCTCGACGACATCAAGAAGCAGCATTACGAGAATCCGATGGTGGTTTCGCCCGACCACGGCGGCGTCGTCCGCGCCCGGTCGCTGGCCAAGCGCCTCGAATGCGACCTGGCGATCATCGACAAGCGCCGGCCGAAAGCCAATGTCACCGAGGTGATGAACATCATCGGCGAAGTCGATGGCCGCACCTGCATCATCATGGACGACATGGTCGACACCGCCGGCACCCTGTGCAAGGCCGCGACCGCGCTCAAGGAGCAGGGCGCCAAACAGGTCGTCGCCTATTGCACCCACCCGGTGCTTTCCGGCCCGGCCATCGAGCGCGTCGATTCTTCCGACCTCGACGCCCTGGTCGTCACCGACACCATTCCGCTGCGCGACGACGCCGCCGCCTCGCCGCGCATCCGCCAACTGTCGGTTGCCGAAATCATGGCCGAAACCATTCGCCGCATCAGTAACGACGACTCGGTGTCGTCGCTGTTCATCGACTGAGTTTTTCAACTGTTTTTTCAACTCTCCCGCTCTGGTCGCGGCGCGGGAATCAACTGGAGCATCACCATGAGCTTTGAAGTCATCGCCAACACGCGCACGCTACAGGGAACGGGTGCGAGCCGCCGCCTGCGTCGCGCCGGCAAGGTACCGGGTATCGTCTACGGCGGCAAGGGCGCGCCGATCGCCATCGAAACCGATCACAACGATCTGTTGCTGAAGCTGAAGAAGCAGGCCTTCCATTCGTCGATCATCGACCTGCTCGTCGACGGCAAGAAGGAACAAGTCCTGCTGCGCGACTACCAGACGCACGCCTACAAGCCGCTGGTGCTGCACATCGACTTCCAGCGCGTCGACGCCACGCATGAACTGCACGTCAAGGTGCCGCTGCATTTCGTCAACGAAGACGTCGCCCCCGGTATCAAGCTGGGCGGCGGCCTGGTCAACCACGTCATGACCGAAGTCGACGTGCAGTGTCTGGCCAAGAATCTGCCCGAATTCATCGAGGTCGACCTGGGCAACATGAATATCGGCGACAGCCTGCATCTGGGCGAACTGAAACTGCCCAAGGGCGTCAAGCTCGGCCACCATGCCGCCGCTGACGCAGTGGTCGTCGGCATCGTCGGCAAGGGCGGCGGCGCGGCTGAAGAAACCAGCGAGGGCGAAGGCGAAGCGCCAGCCGCCGCCTAAGCGGGTAGCCCACACCGCTGCACAGGCCGCCGCCGGCACCCTGCCGCCGGCGGCCTTTTCATACTGAAAAACCATGCCTTCTCTTCGCCTCGTCGTCGGCCTCGGCAATCCCGGCGGCAATTATGAGAACACCCGGCACAACATCGGCTTCTGGTTCGTCGACCGCCTGGCGGCAGAACTCAAAACCGCCCTCGCCCCGCAAGCCAAATTCTTTGGCCGGGCGGCGCGGGCCGGCGAACTATGGCTGCTGCAACCGACCACCTTCATGAACGCTTCCGGCCAGGCGGTCGCCGCGCTGGCCAATTTCTACAAGATTCCCGCCGCTGAAATGCTCGTTGTGCACGACGACCTCGACCTCGCCCCCGGCTCCATCCGTTTGAAGCAAGGCGGCGGCAACGGCGGCCACAACGGCCTCAAGGACATCCAGGCCCGGCTCGGCACGGCGGATTTCTGGCGTCTGCGCCTCGGCATCGGCCATCCGCGCACGCTGAATCTTTCTCAGCAAGTCATTGATTTCGTCCTGCATCCGCCGCGCAAGGAAGAACTGCCGGCCATCGAACAG
>WQUQ01000341.1 GCA_009782025.1 Desulfobulbus sp.
AGCGAAGTCGCAGAATCCAGACGCCGCATGGATTCCGCGACTTCGCGCGGAATGACGTAATCACACTGACTGTTCATGACTGAATCGAAACCGCTCTAAAAATGGAATGGCGCCGGCGCGAGCCGCCCCGAATGGGCATGGGCGCGGCCCGCGGTTCCGCTTACTTCCCGGATTTATTCGCGGGTTTGTCCGGCGTGATGGTCGCATCCTCGATCAGCACGGCGTAGGCATAGCCCGAGCCGAAATCCTTGTCGATCCGCACCGTGCCGCGCACCGTGACCACGTCGCCCAAGCCGGCCATATCCTGGGTGGTGACCAGCACATCGTTGCTTTCCTTGGCATCGGAGCCGGTGCCGTCGCGCAGATGAACCCAGTTCTTGCCCATGATTCCGGGATTGAACTTGACGACCTTGCCGCGCAGGAGCACGGGTTTGTCTTTCAGTTCAGTCCGTTGCGTGACGATTTCCTCGACGGTTTTGGCATTGGCGCCGCTCGCCCTGGCAACCTTGATATTGCTGAGGTCGACCGGCGCGCCGATGCTCGGGTGGCCCGGCGGCAAGGCGTTGGCCGGGGCGGTTTCGCCAGCCGCCGCGGCGACGGTGGAAAGCAGCAACAGGGCAGCGGCAATACAGCAGGTTTTCATGATGTTAGCGTCTCCTTGAATGGGGGGTGGCAGGATAACAGAACGCCAACAGGGCTTCGGTATAATCATCAGTTTTCCCCATTTCCGCCACGCTCATGGAACTCGCCAAAGCCTTTGAACCCGCCGACATCGAACGCCGCTGGTATCCCGAATGGGAGGCCAGGAATTATTTCGCCGCCGGCGCGGATGGCGGAAAGGCCGATCATTTCTGCATCCTGCTACCGCCGCCCAATGTCACCGGCACGCTGCACATGGGCCACGGCTTCAACCAGACCATCATGGACGCCCTGACCCGCCATTACCGGATGAAGGGTCACAACACGCTGTGGCAGCCGGGCACCGACCATGCCGGCATCGCCACGCAGATCGTCGTCGAGCGCCAGCTGGACGCCAAAGGCATTTCGCGCCACGACCTTGGCCGCGAGAAATTCCTGGAGAAGGTCTGGGAATGGAAAGCGCTTTCCGGCGGCGCCATCACCCGCCAGATGCGCCGCCTGGGCACCAGCCCCGACTGGACGCGCGAGCGTTTCACGATGGATGCTGGCCTCAACCGGGTGGTCACCGAAACCTTCGTCCGCCTGTACAACGAGGGCCTGATCTATCGCGGCAAGCGCCTGGTGAATTGGGATCCGGAACTGCACACCGCCGTTTCCGACCTGGAAGTGGTGCAGGAGGAAGAAGACGGCTTCATGTGGCATATCCGCTACCCGCTGGCCGACGGCTCGGGCCATCTCACCGTCGCCACGACGCGGCCGGAAACCCTGCTCGGCGACAGCGCCGTGATGGTGCACCCGGAGGACGAGCGCTACCTGCACATGATCGGCAAGACGGTGAAGCTGCCGCTGACCGCGCGCGAAATTCCGATCATCGCCGACAGCTATGTCGATCTCGAATTCGGCACCGGCTGCGTCAAGGTCACGCCGGCGCACGATTTCAATGACTACGCCGTCGGCCAGCGCCACAAGCTGCCGCTGATTTCCATCCTGACGCTGGATGCCAAAATCAACGACAACGCGCCCGAAAAATACCGTGGCCTGGATCGCTTCGCGGCGCGGAAAGCCGTCGCCGCCGACCTCGAAGCCCTCGGCCTCCTCGAAAAGACCGACAAGCACAAGCTCAAGGTGCCGCGCGGCGACCGCACCGGCGTCGTCATCGAGCCGATGCTGACCGACCAGTGGTTCGTCGCCATGAGCAAACCCGGCGCGGATGGCCGGAGCATCACGCAAAAGGCGCTCGATGTGGTGCATTCCGGCGAAATCAGCTTCTACCCGGAAAACTGGGTCAATACCTACAACCAGTGGCTGAACAATATCCAGGACTGGTGCATCTCGCGGCAACTGTGGTGGGGCCACCAGATTCCGGCGTGGTATGGCGACGGCGGCGAGATTTTCGTCGCCCATGACGAGGCGGAGGCGCAGGCCGCCGCCGCCCGGCAGGGCTATCACGGCGCGCTGAAACGCGACGAGGACGTGCTCGACACCTGGTTCTCCTCCGCCCTGTGGCCCTTCTCGACCCTGGACTGGACGGGCGACGCCGCCATCGACGCGGCCAATCCGCTGCTCCGGCAATATCTGCCCTCCTCGGTGCTGGTCACCGGCTTTGACATCATCTTCTTCTGGGTCGCCCGCATGGTCATGATGACCCGGCAGATCACCGGCCAGATTCCGTTCAGGCACGTCTATGTGCATGGCCTGATCCGCGACGGCGAAGGCCAGAAAATGTCCAAGTCCAAGGGCAATGTGCTCGACCCCATCGACCTGATCGACGGCATCGGCCTCGACGCCCTGGTCGACAAACGCACCTCCGGCCTGATGAACCCGAAACAGGCGGAAAGCATCGCCAAAAAAACCCGCAAGGAATTCCCGGAAGGCATCCCCGCCTTCGGCGCCGACGCGCTGCGCTTCACCTTCGCCTCGCTCGCTTCGCCCGGCCGCGACATCAAGTTCGACCTCAACCGCTGCGACGGCTACCGCAATTTCTGCAACAAGCTGTGGAACGCCACCCGCTTCGTGCTGATGAATGTCGAAGGCCACGATCTGGCGCTCGATCACCAGCAAGCGCCTGGCAGCAACGCCTGCGTCGTGCCGGCGGGCGAATCCCGCCTGAAATTCAGCTTCGCCGACCGCTGGATCGTCAGCCGCTTGCAGCGCCTAGAAGCCGAGGCCGAACGGCACTTCGCCGACTACCGCTTCGACCTGCTGGCGCAGGCCATCTACCAGTTCGTCTGGGACGAGTTCTGCGACTGGTATCTGGAAATCGCCAAGGTGCAGATGCAGGCCGCCGACGCCGCCCTGCAACGCGGCGCCCGCCGGACCCTGGTGCGCGTGCTGGAAGCCGCGCTGCGCCTCGCCCACCCGCTGATTCCCTTCATCACCGAAGAATTGTGGCAGACGGTGGCCCCCATCGCGGGGCGCAAGACGCACGACTCGATCATGCTCGCCGCCTGGCCGCAAGCCGACTTGAGCCGCCTCGACGAAGCCTCCGAAGCCAAGATCGAACGCCTCAAGACCCTGACCCACGCCTGCCGCAACCTGCGCGGCGAAATGGGCCTGTCGCCCGCCCAGCGCATGCCGCTGCTGGTCGCCGGCGGCGGCGCCGAGATGGCCGAATTCGCTCCCATCCTGCAAGCCCTGGGCAAACTCTCGGAAGTCCAGATCGTCGACGACCTGCCGGCGGACACCCCGGCCCCGGTCGCCGTGGCCGGCGAGACGCGGCTGATGCTCAAGGTCGAAATCGACCCCGCCGCCGAGCGCGAACGCCTGAAAAAGGAAATCGACAAGCTGGAAAAGCAGATCGCCATCGCCCAGGGCAAGCTCGCCAACGAAGGCTTCACCGCCCGCGCCCCGGCCGCCGTGGTCGAGCAGGAAAAACAGCGCGTCGCCGATTTTTCCGCCACGCTGGAAAAACTCAGGCCGCAGTTGGCGAAGCTGGGTTGATCCATCATGCAAAAACACGCACAAAATCACTGCTTATTCATCGCGGCCGTTGTCGGCGCAATCGCCTTGACAGGTTGCAGCCAGAGCGAAACTGATGGCACGCGGGCCAGCGCGCCGAGCGCACCGCCACAGGCAACCACACCCGGCGCTTACCTCGCTTACGAACATAATGTCAGCATCACGCTTGATGCCGGTGAAATCCCGGCGCGCTTGCAGGCTGCGCAAACGGCGTGCAACGAGCAAACCTACGGCGCATGCAACGTGCTGGAAGTCAATCAGCAAGGCGGCAATTATCCGCGTGCGAGCCTGACCGTGCGCATCGTGCCAACTGGCGTTGAGCCGATGATCGCAGCCGCCAGCCAGGGCGGCGAAATCGGCAGTCGCAACACGCACGCCGAAGATTTGGCGCAAGCGGTGCATGACAACGAAACCTTGCGCAACCGGCTGAAGAAGGAGCGCGAGAGCCTGCTCGAATTCCGACAACGCCGCGATTTATCGGTGGCGGATATGATCGCGCTGTCGCAACAACTGGCGCAGGTCGACGCGCGAATGCAGAGCGCCGAACAGGAAGCCGCGCAACACCAGCGGCGTATCGACACGCAAAAACTGACCCTGAATTTCCAGCCGCCTTACCGACAAGACAGCAGCGGCGAAATCCGCCGGGCGCTGCACGCTTTCGGCGAAACGTTGGCGACGGGCACGGCGTGGACGATACACGCAGTAGCCTTCCTGATTCCGCTGGCGCTGGTATTTGGCGCACTATGGTGGGTGATACGCCGCCTGCGCCGACGCAAGCAGCTTGACTAAAGTTACCATTGCCGCGCTGACAAATTAGGCGAAGTGAATAAAGGTGCATTTTCAAGTCGATTTTCTCTCGGCCATGGCGAAAGCCAGGCGCCTCGGCGTGAAGCTGCTCATGTCGGTCATCAGAATCGCCACGCTGATCTATGTCGGCCTGACCCTGTTGTTGTTTTTCACGCAGGCGCGCTATATCTATCAACCCGACGTCGGGCGGGACATCACCAGCACGCCACGGGACGCCAGCCTGGCCTACGAAGACGTGTGGCTCGATGTCGCGCCCGGCGTGAGGCTGCATGGCTGGTTTCTGCCCCATCCCGCCGCCAGGGGCGCGGTGCTGTTCTTTCACGGCAACGCGGGCAGCATCGCGGGGCGGCTTGGCTGGCTGCGCCTGTTTCACGACCTCGGCTACGCCACTTTCATCATCGACTATCGCGGCTTTGGCCGCAGCTCCGGCAAGCCGGATGAACAGGGCACCTACGCCGACGCCAGCGCCGCCTGGCGCTACCTGACGGCGACGCGCGGCATCGCGGCGCAAGACGTGGTGATCGTCGGCGAATCGCTCGGCGGGGCGGTTGCCGCCGAACTGGCGGCGCGTGTTTCGCCGCGCGCGCTGGTGCTGCAATCGACCTTCACCTCCATCCCCGATCTGGCCGCCGACATCTACCCCTGGCTACCGGTGCGCTGGCTCAGCCGCTTCGACTACGACACCGCTTCGCGCCTCGCGCAGGTCGCGGCGCCGGTACTGGTCGCGCACAGCCCTGATGATGATCTGATTCCCTTTCGGCACGGCCAGACGCTCTACGCGCGGGCAAACGAACCCAAGCGCTTCATCGAGCTGGCGGGCGGCCATAACGAGGGCTTTCTTTTCGCGCGCCCGGAGTGGACTTTGGCGCTGGACGAGTTTCTGCGCGGCGCGGAACGGCATTAGCGCATTTTTGCGTCAAGCCCCCACATGCCACGCCGGTCCGGCTCGAATGCCGCCCCGTTTTGTATATGCCGTTCTGTTGCTGAAAAACAAACATTCCTTGCCTCACCCGTTCCTTTCTGATATTTAATCGCCTTTTTCGTCACGGGATGCTCCAGGAAAATGGCTGAAGAATTGCTCCACAAACATTTCGCACCTTACCAACCCAAACCGGGCGAGGACTACATGAGTGCGAAGCAACTCGCGCATTTCCGCAAGATTCTGGAGGCGGTCAAAAAAGAGTTGAGCGAGGATATTGACCGCACCGTGCACACGATGCAGGACGAGGCGACGGTGTTTGCCGATCCCAACGACCGCGCCAGCCAGGAAACCGACATTGCCATCGAACTGCGCAACCGCGACCGCGAAAGGAAGCTCATCAAGAAAATCGACGAGACGCTGGCGAACATCGAGAGCGGCGATTACGGTTTCTGCACCAAGTGCGGCGTCGAGATCGGCATCAAGCGCCTGGAGGCGCGGCCGACGGCGACGCTGTGCATCGATTGCAAGACGCTGGATGAATTGAAGGAAAAGCAGATGGCCAAGTAATCGACTGGCCGGCCATGACAAAGGGCGCCTTGCGGCGCCCTTTGTTTTTTCCGGGATGGAAACGGGATGACTGCGCGGGATTACTGCGCCGGCGCGGCCGTTGCGCCTTCCTCCGCCGCCACCGCCTTCATCGACAGCTTGACGCGGCCGCGGTCGTCGGTCTCCAGCACCTTGACGCGCACGACCTGGCCTTCCTTGACGTAATCCTCGACCTTGTTGACGCGCTCCTGGGCGATCTGCGAGATGTGCAGCAGGCCGTCCTTGCCCGGCAGCACAGAGACGATGGCGCCGAAGTCGAGAATCTTGAGCACGGTGCCTTCGTAGATCTTGCCGATTTCGACTTCCGCCGTGATCGCGTCGATCCTGGCGCGGGCGGCGGCGGCGGCGTCGCCGGAGGTGGCGGCGATGGTGATGGTGCCGTCGTCCTGGATGTCGATGGTGGTGCCGGTTTCCTCGGTCAGCGCGCGGATCACCGCGCCGCCCTTGCCGATCACGTCACGGATTTTCTCGGGATTGATCTTGAAGGTGTACAGGCGCGGCGCGTAGCTGGACATTTCCTCGCGGTGACCGCCGACGGATTGCTGCATCAGGCCGAGGATGTGCATGCGCGCTTCCTTGGCCTGCGCCAGGGCGACCTGCATGATTTCCTTGGTGATGCCCTGAATCTTGATGTCCATCTGCAAGGCGGTGACGCCCGTGGTGGAGCCAGCGACCTTGAAATCCATGTCGCCGAGATGATCCTCGTCGCCGAGGATGTCGGTCAGCACGGCGAAGCGGTTGCCTTCCTTGATGAGACCCATGGCGATGCCGGCGACGTGCGCCTTCAACGGCACGCCGGCATCCATCAGCGCCAGGCAGCCGCCGCAGACCGAGGCCATCGACGAGGAGCCGTTGGACTCGGTAATTTCGGAAACGACGCGCATCGAGTAAGAAAAATCCTCCGGCTTCGGCAGCACGGCCAGCAGCGCGCGCTTGGCGAGCCGCCCGTGGCCGATTTCGCGGCGCTTGGGCGAACCGACGCGACCGCATTCGCCGGTGGCATAGGGCGGCATGTTGTAGTGCAACATGAAACGGTCGCGGTATTCGCCGGAGAGCGCGTCGATGATCTGCTCGTCGCGATTGGTGCCCAGCGTGGCGACGACCAGCGCCTGCGTTTCGCCGCGGGTGAACAGCGCCGAGCCGTGGGTGCGCGGCAGCACGCCGGTACGCATGGTGATCGGGCGCACGGTGCGCGTGTCGCGGCCGTCGATGCGCGGCTGGCCGGAGAGAATGCGGCCACGGACGATGGCGGCTTCCATCTCGAAGAACAGGTTGCCGACGGTGTTGGCATCGGGCGCGCCGGCCTCGCCGGTGCACAGGGCGGTGGCGGCTTCGGCGGAGAGTTCTTTCAGGCGCTGGCTGCGCGCCTGCTTGGAGGTCAGGCTGTAGGCTTCTTCGAGCTTGGCGCCAACCAGAGTTTTCAGGCGAGCGACCAAGGCTTCGTCCTTGGCGGGGGCCTGCCAATCCCATTCCGGCTTGCCGGCTTCTTCGACCAGTTCGTTGATGGCGTTGATGGCCTTCTGCATTTCGCTGTGGCCAAAGACCACCGCGCCGAGCATGACGTCTTCCGACAATTCCTGCGCTTCCGACTCGACCATCAGCACGGCGGCTTCGGTGCCGGCGACGACCAGATCAAGCTGGCTGTCCTTCAGTTGCGAGAGGGTCGGGCACAGCACGTACTGGCCGTTGAGATAGCCGACGCGAGCCGCGCCGATCGGGCCGCTGAAGGGGATGCCGGAAATCGCCAGAGCGGCGGATGCGCCAATCATGGCCGGAATGTCGGCGTCGATTTCCGGGTTCAGCGACATGACGGTGGCGACGATCTGCACCTCGTTGTAGAAACCGTCCGGGAACAGCGGACGGATCGGGCGGTCGATCAGGCGGCAGGTCAGGATTTCCTTTTCCGACGGGCGGCCTTCGCGCTTGAAGAAACCGCCGGGAATGCGGCCGGCAGCGTAAACCTTCTCTTGATAATCAACGGTCAGCGGGAAGAAATCCTGACCCGGCTTGGCGCTCTTGGCACCGACCACGGTGACCAGAACCACCGTTTCCTCCATCGACACCAGCACCGCGCCGGTAGCCTGGCGGGCGATTTCACCCGTTTCGATGGTCACCTGATGCTCGCCATAGGCGAAAGTCTTTTTCACGACATTGAACATAACCTTCTTTTCCTCTCATCACAATTAACAACGATAACAACAACTTACAGCCATAAACAAAAAAGCGGCCGGGACATTTCCGGGCCGCTCTTTCGGGGCAATGAACCGCTTATTTCCGCAGGCCGAGCTTGGTAATCAGGGTGCGGTAAGCATCGATGTTCTTGCCCTTCAGGTAGTCGAGCAGCTTGCGCCGCTGGGAAACCAGGCGCAGCAGGCCACGGCGGGAATGGTGATCCTTGGTGTGTTCCTTGAAGTGCGGCGTCAGGTCGTTGATGCGGGCGGTCAAGAGCGCGATCTGCACTTCCGGCGAACCGGTATCGCCCTTGGCGCGCTGATATTCGGCAACGATGCCGGCCTTCATTTCGGTGGTGAATGCCATTTCAAAACCCTCTTTCATG
>WQUQ01000342.1 GCA_009782025.1 Desulfobulbus sp.
TAAGAAATCCCGCCTCTCCGCGCAAGCGGGGCCGGGCGGGAGACTTTCTCCCGCCCTTTCCCCTTGTCTTGAGTCAATGCGTGGCTTCGCCGACGCTGTTTATTGATCCGGCAATCAAGTATTGAACATTCCCGCTACGTCATGCTGCGCGTAGTCGCAGCATCCATGCGGCTTGTGGATTCTGCGTACTGCGACTTCGCGCAGCATGACACGCTTCGCTCCGCGCAGATGACGATATTTAATTGCCGGGTGAATAGAATGGGCTGATCTTCCGCCAAAAACAGACGAAAAAGACGGGTTATTCCATTTCCAAATCAACCGATCACTTTGTCGGCTTCGCTTGCCGTGCAATCGCACTGTCTGCGCTTCGCCTTCGCGTGCTCGGCTGATTTAAAAATGGAATTATTTGCGTGGCGCTTTGACCGGTTTGCCCTTGCTGCCGCGATGGCTGCGGCAGAATTCGAGGCGCTCGCCCTTGAGTTTGCTGGCAGCCCCGTCGACGACGGGAACGATGGACTCCAGCGCCGTCTTGCCGGGGCTGGCGTCGATCAGTTTGAGGCCGCGCCCCTTGGGCAGCAGGCGGATTTCCTCGCTGGCGAAAACCAGCGCCCGGCCGTCGCGGGTGAATAGCGCAATATCGCCGGCGGCCGGAGCCGGCTGGAAAACCGTCGGGGTTTCGGCGGCGTCGAGGGTCATGAAGGCTTTGCCGGCTTTGCTGCGCGATAACAGATCTTCACCTTGGCAGCGGAAGCCATAGCCGCCGTCGGCGGCGACCAGATAGCATTTTTCGCCGGATACGGCCTGGGCCAGGCAGGGTTTGCCGCCATCCTGGAAATCGGCCAGCGACGTGGCCGGAACGCCGTCGCCCTTGCCGCCGGGGATGTCGGCGGCGGCGATGGAGTAGGCGCGGCCTTTGGTGTCGAGCAGAACCAGGTGGTCGATGGTGCGGCAGGGCAGGCAGGCGAGCAGGCTGTCGCCGGAGCGGAAGGTCAGTGTCGCCGGGTCGATGTGGTGGCCGCTGCGCGAGCGCAGCCAGCCGTGCCGCGAGACGATCAGCGTGGTCGGTTCGTCGGGGATGGAGAGGTTCCTGGCATCCGACATCGTCACCTTGTCGGCGGCTTCGATCCGGGTGCGGCGATCATCGCCGTATTTGCCGGCATCGGCCTCGATCTCGTCGGCAACACAGGTGCGCAGGGCGGTTTCGGAATCGAGCAGGCGACGTAAATTGCCGGCTTCGTCGCGCAATTTGCCAAGTTCTTCGCCGATCTTGATGCCTTCCAGCCGGGCCAACTGGCGCAGGCGGATTTCCAGAATGTCCTCGGCCTGGATGTCGGAGAGCTTGAAATGCGCGATCAGGTCGGCTTTCGGGTCATCCGCCTCGCGGATGACCTGGATCACCCGATCGATGTCGAGCAGCACGGCAAGCCGGCCTTCGAGAATGTGGATGCGCTTTTCGGCGGCCGTCAGACGATGGCGGGTGCGCCGCTCGACGGTGGCAAGGCGGAAGCGGCACCATTCCTCGATGATGCTGAAGAGCGACGCCTGACGCGGGCTGCCGCCGACGCCCAGCACCGTGAGATTGATGGCGGCATTGGTTTCCAGGCTGGTGTGGGCGAGCAAGAGGCGCAGCAGATCGTCTTGCCCCTGGCGCGACGAAGCCGGTTCGATGACCAGGCGGACGGCATGTTCCTTGCCCGATTCGTCGCGCACGCCGCCCTCGGAAATGGCCGACAGGAAGGCCGCCTTGAGATTGAGTTGTTCCGGGGTGAAGATTTTTTTGCCGGCTTTTTCCTTGGCCACCGGGTTGGAGCAGGCTTCGATTTCCGACATCACCGTGGCGGTGGAGACGCCGGGCGGCAGTTCGGTAATGACCAGCCGCCACTGGCCGCGCGCCAGGTGCTCGATTTTCCACTGGGCGCGCACGCGCAGACTGCCGCGGCCGCTCTGGTAGATGGCGGCGATTTCCTCGGGCGTCGAGATGATCTGTGCGCCGCCGGGGTAGTCGGGGCCGGGAATCATCGCCAGCAGCCGTTCCTCGCCGAATTCGGGATCGCGGATGAGGGCGACCGCCGCCGCCGCCACTTCGCGCAGGTTATGCGCCGGAATTTCGGTGGCCATGCCGACGGCGATGCCGGAAGCGCCGTTGAGCAGGCAGAAGGGCAGGCGGGCCGGGAGCAGCGCCGGTTCGTCGTTGACGCCGTCGTAATTGGGTTTCCAGTCGACGGTGCCTTCGTCGATCTCGGCCAGCAGCAATTCGGCGATGGGCGTCAGGCGGGCCTCGGTGTAGCGCATGGCGGCGGCATTGTCGCCGTCGCGCGAGCCGAAATTGCCCTGGCCGTCGACGATCGGGTAGCGCAGGCTCCAATCCTGCGCCATGCGCACCATCGCGTCGTAGACCGAGGAGTCGCCATGCGGGTGGTATTTGCCGATCACGTCGCCGACCACGCGCGCCGATTTGACGTGGCGCGGACTCTTGTACAGCCCCATCCGGTGCATGGCGTAGAGGATGCGCCGCTGCACCGGCTTCTGCCCGTCGGCGGCCGAGGGCAGGGCGCGGCCGGTGACGACGCTCATGGCATATTCGAGATAACGGCGGGCGGCGTAGTCGGCCGGCGCGGGCAGGTCGTCGGCCGGGCCGACGGCCTGGGGCGGTAGCGGCGGCGGAACGGAAATCGCCGGCTCGCCCAGGGTAGGCAGCGATTCGGCAGGCAGAGCGGCCGATGGCGTTGACGCTTCCCCGGCATCGGCAGCGGCGTCGAAAAGATTCAACTGGTCAGTCATGTGATGAGCGAAAAAACAGGCAGGCGAGATGTTACTTGAAGTCGATAATCGAGACCTCGCCCAATCGATTCACACAGAGCAATCGCATGAATCTGATTGTCATGACGGAGGGCTGTGCAAAGGCACGGCGTTAACTCCCTCTCCCCGCTTGCGGGGGTTTCGCAGGGGTTTGTTCGGCTTCGCCGAATCCCGCTGCGCGGGACCAGCCTGCGGCTGTCCTGCGGCCTTCGGCCTTG
>WQUQ01000343.1 GCA_009782025.1 Desulfobulbus sp.
CCGCCGGCCAAAGCGCTCGGCGATGCCGCTGGCGATGTCGACGCATTCCTGCTGATTGCGCGAGGCAAAAGCCACATCGCAACCCAGATCGGCCAGGGCAGCCCCGATGGCTTCGGCCAGCGCGCCGCGCCCGCCCGTCATCAGGGCAACCTTGCCGTCGAGCCGGAAGAGATCGGCGACGAATCCCGGAGCAAAGGCTTTTTCCATCTCGAAGCTACCCTTCTTCTCAAACGCCGCGGGCCGCGCCCGCCAGCAGATCGACTTCGTTGGTGATGAGCGCGATGCGCTTGCCCTTCATCTTGCCGACATGGGCGACAGCCGCCTTCCATTCCGGCGAATGCAGGGCCGCGTCCAGAACTTCCCGCGAGGGGAAGGTCAGGACGGCGTGGCCATCCCAGGCGGGACCCTCGGGGTGGTCGTAGTCGAACACGACCTCCCCGTGGCGATAGGCCTGCAAGCCGGGTAGCTTCTTGCCATACAGCGCGTGCTCGTCGCGCCACCAGGTTGTGAATTGCTCCTTGCTCCACTCCGGGGGCCGGGAGGCCAGAATGACCAGGCTGACAGGCATTTCTTTTCCCTCCGCCGCTTACATGCCGGTCCACTTGGGCTTGCGCTTTTCCAGGAAGGCGCGGACGCCTTCCTTGGCGTCGTCGGAATGATGGACGACGTTGCAAGTCATGGTTTCGAGCGTAATCAGCGAATCGGTATCGGCATCGAGACCGCGATTGACGGCCATCTTGGTCATCCACATGCAGAACGGGCTGAGTTCCAGGAAGGGCGCGCAGAAGGACTGGATCAGGTCGTCGAACTTGGCGGCCGGAGCGGAGGCATTGATCAGACCCCATTCGGCGCACTGGTCGCCGGTCAAGAGCTTGCCGGTGAGCATCAGTTCCTTGGAACGGCGCATGCCGATCATGCGGGGCAGACGGTAAATCGGGCCGGCGCCGCCGAACAGGGCGCGGCGGATGTGGAAATCGCCGATCTTGGCTTCGGAAGCGGCCAGGGCGAAGTCACAGGAGATCATCAGCTCGAAGCCGCCGGCAACCGCATAGCCCTCGACAGCGGCGACGGTCGGTTTCTTCATGTTGAAGATCTTGTCGTAGGTGCGGGCGGAATCGATCGCCAGTTGCAGCGAGGTGGTGGACTTCTGCAAGACCGGGCCGACGAGCTGGTCGAGGTCGGCGCCCGAGCAGAAGGTGTTGCCGCGGCCGCGGAAGACGACGCACAGCGCCTTTTCATCCTCGGCGGCGCGATCGACGGCGGCTTCGAGTTCCTTCAGCAACTGCGGGCTGACGCAATTGCGCTTGTGCGGCCGGTTCAGCCAAATGGTGGCGATCCCGTTCGCGGCGAGTTCGTACTGAATGACATCTTTTTCCAACATGATTGCTCCTAAGTATTGTTAACCGCCGGCCTGGACGACAGACAGTCCTCGGCCTGGCATTGGCTCATTTGACTTCCAACAAACATCGTGACTGCTCTGACGAATTCCAGTCAATCACCCCAACAATAAACCGACCGGACGGTCGATAGATCGAATTTACCAGTCTCACGATCAATGTCAACGCCTTTGCCGCGCTGTCATTCCATTTTTAGATCAAGCGAGCAAACCCGCCGTAGATCCTGCCGCTCAGTCCTCGGCAAGCCCGATGTCGCCGGCGGCGTGCAGCACCGCCAACTCGCGGTGCACGATGCGCCAGCCCTCCGGCCGCAGTTCCAGACGATCCCGGTATTCGCCCCAGACCGTCCATATCTGTTCCTGGTACTTGCCCAGTCCGACATGGATGGCTTGCAGATAACAAGCTGCGGTCGCCTTTTTACCCTCGACATGGATGCGCATATTGCTGAACATGTGCTGGGTCGTGCCGCAGCGGGCCAGGAACTCCTTGAACATGCTCACCATTTCCGCCCGGCTGGCGAAATGCCCGAGGCTCTTGTAATGGGCCGTCGCGTCCGGCGCCAGAACATCGTCCAGCGCCGCCCAGTCGCGTTGGTCGAGGGCGGTTCCATAGGCGATCAACACGCGCTCGATTTTTCTTTCTTCGAGCAGGGTTTCCACGGCGACGCTGTGCATGCTCATTTCTTCACAACGGGCAAGGCCCATCGGCATCAGCTGGCGCCGCCCTCACGCGCATATTGCCAGGCCGCCCGCGCCAAGGGCTTGATCAAGGCGGCCATCTCGGAGGCATTGCTGGCCGCGGCATTGCCGCTCAGGGAGCGATGCGCCACGCCCTGCAAAATGGCCGCGACGCGGAACAAATTGAAGGCGCGGTAAAAATCGATATTGCCGCTGAAGGTAAAGCCCGTCCGTTCGCAATAGCAATCAATGTATTGCTGCAAAGTGGGAATCCCCAGGGCGTTCAGATCGGCGCCATTCAGAGTGCCGCGCGTATCGCATCCGGGCGGGCGGTACCATTCCATCGCGTGATACATCAGGTCGCCGAACGGATGCCCGATGGTCGAAAGCTCCCAATCGACAATGGCGACGACGCGCGGTTCGACCGGGTGGATCAGCAGATTGTGGAATGAGAAATCGCCATGAATGATGGTCGACAACCCGTCGCCGACCGGTACGGCGGATGGCAACCAGGCCATCAACTTGTCGATCTCGGCGATGTCCTCCGTCTTGGACATTTCGTATTGCTGCGACCAGCGGGCGATCTGGCGCTCAAAATAATTACCGGGACGCCCGAAATCGCCCAGCCCGATCGCCGTGTAGTCGACGCTATGCAGCTTGGCCAAGGTGGCATTGGCCGAGTCGAAAACCGCCGCCCGCTCATCCCGGCTGAGGTCGGGCATCTGGCAATCCCAGAACACCCGGCCCTGCACATGGCGCATGACATAAAACATGCTGCCGATGACGCTGTCGTCCTCGCACAAGACCAGGGCTTCGGGAACAGGGAAGTCTTCGATCTGCGACAGGGCCTTGATGACCCGGAATTCCCGGTCGACGGCATGGGCCGATTTCAACAGGACGCCAGCCGGCTTGCGCCGCAGAACATACTTGGCGGTCGGCGTCACCAGCAAATAAGTCGGGTTCGACTGCCCGCCATCGAATTGCTTGACGGTCAGCGGGCCGCAATAGCCGGGAATCATCTCGTGCAGATACGCTTCGAGACGCGCCACGTCGAAACTGTGGCCGCTGCGCGTGTCGCTCACCTGCCCGATATATTTTTTGGAACCCTCGTTCGATCTGGCGGCTGGTTTTTTGTCCGTATGCCCGGTCTCTGGCGCTATGGTTTCTGACATGAGTAGTTAGTTAAAAGGTGAAGCGCCATGAGGCGCCAACGTTGGTGCGCCGCTTCGCCAGCACACCCCAAGTCGGGCTGACCACTGGTTCACATGGAGCGGCCGACTTCCACGACCGGGGATACCCCCCGGTGCTCGGCGCCGCTCGTGAAACCGCAGCCTGAAATCCAATGCCCATTCGCCAAAATACAAGCCGATCCGACTCAACCGTCCGGTCGGTTTAATTCTGGTCAAATGCTATAGGCCGTCCGGTCGGGTGTCAACCAATTCACGTCCAATCAAACCCGATGACCAGGGCATTGCAGCAAAATTCATGTCCATTCAGTGAGATAGGGCGAGGGAGTTCATCACGGCAGGCGGACACTGAAAGCCGAGAGCGCCACTGACGAGGTGGACATCAAGACAACGGCAACAGCCATCGGCAAGGAAAGCTTGGCCGCGGGGCATGCGCAGTTTGCCGGATGGAGTAAAATGGCATCAGCAGAACCATGAATCAGAAGGGAATTGGTTTCTGACCGGTCAATGCCTACAACATTAAACCGAGCAGCGCCATTGACCCAGCCTCCATCTACATCGAGATGTTTACCCCAAGGGAAGCGGCAGTATGAAAGTGCAAGTCAAACGAAACGCGGGAAGAAAGTCCAACGCGACCAAAGTCACCCACGATGAAAAGCGGCTGGAAATCATCTCGTGCTGCGCCAAGCTGTTCGACAAGGCCGGCTACCACGGCATGTCGATGCAGATGCTGGCCGATGAGGTCGGGCTGGGCAAGCCAACCTTGTACCATTATTTCGCCAGCAAGGCCGACATCCTTTTTGCAATGCACCAGTCACATCTGGAAGCGATCAACGAAAGCATGGATGCCGAAGCCGCCAAGACTTCCGATCCCGGCGAGTTGTTGACCCAGGCTTGCGCTGGCGCGTTGCAGCAGATCTCGCAGCATCCCGGTTACGTGCGCGCCTTCATGGAGCATTACGACGACCTTGAAGGCGAGCATCGTGAACAAATCAGGAAGGGCCGGCGGGAATATTTCAACCGCATTACCTGCATCATTGCCAGTGGCATTGAAAGTGGTGAATTCCGCAAGCTCGATCCAGAAATATCCGCACTTGCCTTTGTCGGAATCTGCAACTGGGCCTACCGGTGGTATCCGCGCATGGCCGAAAAGAATCCGCCGGAGCAAATGGCGATCCAACTGAGCCAGGTGTTTCTGGAAGGTCTGAAGCGCCCCAGATAAAGGCCGGCCCCGGCACTGCCGATGGATGAGGAAACCACTCACCCCGGCTTGTACTGGCGGAAAACCCTTTCCAATACAGTGAGGTGGCTGTTAGCCCGTATCGGGTCGCAGCCCGTCAGGTTGACCGCGCGCAGGAAGGCGCGTTCTACACGGCCTGCATCGACATCCATTTCGATGATGTTGATACAGGCGGGATCCTGCTCAAACGCATTGAGTCCGCCCAGCCCGGCGCCCGCGATATGGGCGAGCAGGATTCGATTGACGGCGTCGTGAGCGACCAGCAGCAAGGTCAACCAGGAGTCGTCGGCGAACAAGTCATGCCAGGCGGCCAGCACCCGCGTCTGCACGTCGCGCCAGCGTTCGCCGCCCATGAAGGAGGCGTCCGGCAGATGAGCGGCGTCATAGGCGTAGCCGACGACTTGCTCGCGCATGTCCGCCGGCACATCGGCCAGACGCCCCGCCTTGACCTCCTTGAACCGAGTCTCGTGGCGCAGGCTCAAATTCCGCGCGCCGAGCACGATGCGCGCTGTTTCCTCAGTGCGCTCAAGTCCTGAACAGATGGCCGCGTCGAAAGCAACCTCGGCCAGCAACTCGGCCGCCGCAGCAGCCTGCTGGCGGCCGAGTTCGGTCAGCGGCACATGGCGCGGATCGAGAGGCCGCCCAGCGGGGTCGAAATAGCACACATCGGCATGCCGCATCAGATAGATGCGGCGGCGGCAAGCCGTTCCCGGCAAACCCCTCATCAGGCTGGATTATCCAGATACTTGGGGCTGCTGATCGAGACGCGATGCCGCGTCGTCCGCAGCAGAAGATCGCGGACTTCATCATGCGTTTTGCCCGCATCCGCCCTACCCTCGCGGATCAACCGACAAAGCTGGCGATTGGCGTCGGTCAGACTCTGCGACAACGAAGCCCCGCTCTCGGGCAATGACAAAATTTTTTGCAGCGCCGCCAATTCCTGCCGCTCGGCGTCATCGCCGCTCTGAAGTTGACGCATGGCGATGGCCATGGCATTGGCGATCATCAGGGCGGCATGCCGCTGATTGCCTGACAGCGCCGGGATGATTTCTTCGCGCAGCAGATCGCGCGCAGTTTCGAGCAAGAGGTCGCCGGTCGGTTGGTCGCGCATTATGCGCCCTCCGTCATGGTGAGAATTTCATATTCGAGTTCCGGCACGATGTGCCCGGTCAGCGCCAGCATCAGGGATTTTTCCTCGCCCGACACATGGCGCTCCGCCTGCTGGATGGCGATGATGGCCCAGGCCGCATGCGCCATGACTTCCCAATAGCGCACGAGATCGCGATCCAGCGGCCGGCCGGAGATTTTTTCGTAACCCCGGTAGAAATCCTCCCGATCGCCAACGCCGCCGGCTTCGCGGTTTTTGGCCTTGGCCCCGAAGCGCCAGCATTTGGCGCAGAACCAGCCGATGTCCTCCAGCGGATCGCCCCAGCCGGCGAATTCCCAATCGAGGATGCCGGTCACCCCTTTGTCGTCGACCATGTAATTTCCGGTACGGAAATCGCGGTGGCAAAGCGCGACTTCGCCTCGCGGCGGCGCATGGCGCTCCAGCCAGCGCAGCCCCCATTCCAGCGTCGGATGGGGAATGGAATGGCTATCGAGATAGCGCCGGAAACGGTTCACCGCATGCAGGGCCGGCGCTTCCTCGTACCATTCGAGAAAATCCAGATCGGCGCGTGGCGGGCGAATGGAATGAATGCGCGCCAGTTCCATCCCGAGTTGTTCGAGCAGTTGCACCCGATTGCCGCCGTGGCGCTCGTCCTTGACCAGCAGATGGCCGGCGGCGGTGCCGTCGACGCGGCGCATGACGAAGAAGGGGCGGCCGATCACCGCCTTGTCCACGCATAACCAGAGCGGTTCGGGCACCGTCACGCCAGCGGCGAAGGCGGCCTTGAGCAGGGCGAATTCCTCGGCCCGGTTGTGGCTGACCGCCACGCCGCAGGACGGGGAATCGGTGCGGATCACGGCATCCAGCGCGCCGGCGTGCTTGCCGCCGACGATCTGGCCTTTGACCAGCCAGTTTTCCTGAACCGCGCCGCCGGTGAGGAGCTTGGATTCGCTGATCTCCACCCGCTCGGCCCCGGCTTGCCGGGCAATGAATATTTCAAGCGCTTGGCGCAGGTTTTCTTGCATTTTCAACTTTCACAGGGAACTGACGAGATGGCCGCCGTCGACCGCGAGAACCGCGCCCGTCATGTGCATGCCGGCATCCGCAGCCAGCAGCAGCAGCGGCCCGTCGAGGTGTTCGGGCAGGCCGAAGGTCCGGCTCGGGATGCGCTCGCGCAGGCGTTCGCCGGCTTCGCTGGCGAGAAATTCACGGTTGAGGTCGGTGACGATGTAGCCGGGCAGAATCGCATTGGCGCGGATGCCGTAACGCGCCAGTTCGAGCGCCAGGGCTTTCGTCGCCTGGATGATGCCGGCCTTGGAAATGGCGTAGGGCGCCACGCCGCCCGCCACCCGCTCACCCAGAATGGAGGCGATGTTGATGATGCTGCCCCGCTTGTTGGCGGCCACCATGCGCCGCGCGCCTTCCTGAGCCACCCGCCAGCAGCCGCCGAGATTGGTATCGACGACCGTGTTCCAGTCATCCTCGTCGTGCTTGAGCAGGGATTTGGTCAGCGTAATGCCAGCGTTATTGACGATGACATCGGGCGCGCCCTGGATTTCCGCGATCCGGTCGAAGCACGCCTTGACGCTGGCGGCATCGCGCACATCAAGGGGAACGGCATGGGCCGTCCCGCCCAGCGCGCCGATTTCCTCGACCAGGCCGGCGAGTTGCGCGGCCCGCCGGGCGGCGACGAGGACGGAAGCGCCAGCCCGCGCCACGGTCAGCGCGAAATGCCGGCCCAGGCCGCTGGAAGCGCCGGTAATCAGGACGGCGCGCCCGTCCAGGCGGAACATGTCGGTGATGTTGTCGGCCATGACTCGATATGCTGCCCGGTTTTAGCGGTAACTGAAGAAACCCCGGCCGCTCTTGCGCCCGAGATAACCGGCATCGACCATTTCCTTGAGCAGCGGCGCTGGCCGGTATTTCGGATCATTGAAGCCGGCGTAGAAGGTTTCCATCACGAACAGCATGGTGTCGAGGCCGATCAGGTCGGCCAGTGCCAGGGGGCCGATGGGCTGATTGCAGCCGAGCTTCATGCCCTGATCGATGTCCTCCGCCGAAGCCAGTCCTTCCTGCAAGGCAAAAATGGCTTCATTGATCATCGGGCAGAGAATGCGATTGACGGCGAAGCCCGGACTGTTCTTGGCGACGATCGAGGTCTTGCCGATGACCTTGGCGAAGGCTTCGATTTCGGCCAGGGTTTCGTCGCTGGTTTGCAGGCCGCGAATCAGTTCAACCAGTTCCATCAACGGCACCGGATTGAAAAAATGGGTGCCGATGAAGCGCTCGGGACGCCGGGTCGCCGCCGCCAGCCGGGTGATCGAGATCGACGAGGTATTGGTGGCGATGATGGCGGCAGGCGGGGCGATGCTGTCGATTTCCTTGAGAATGCGCAGCTTGAGGGCCTCATTTTCGGTGGCCGCCTCGATCACCAGGTCGGTTCCGGCCAGATCGGCATAGGCGGTTGTCCCCTTGATCCGCCGCAGGATCGCATCCTTTTCGCCGACGCTCAGTTTTTCTTTCTTGATGAGACGATCCAGGCTGCCCGTCACGGCGCCAATGCCGCGCTGCACGGCCTCGGCCGAAACATCGACCATCACCACGTTCAATCCGGCCGCCGCGCAAATTTGCGCAATGCCGTTACCCATGGTGCCCGCTCCAACAACGCCAACTGTTTTGATATTCATGTCATTTCCTTGTTTCGCTAAATGAAAATCAGCCGCCCGCCCGTTCGAGGATGGTCACCCCGCTGACGCCGGGAGCGCCATAAACATGCGTATAGCCCAATCGCGGCGCGCCCGGAACCTGACGCCGGCCGGCTTCGCCGCGCAGTTGCTGGCAGATCTCGATGACCTGGCGCAGGCCGGAAGCGCCGACCGGTTCGCCGTTGGCCAGGCAGCCGCCGTCGGTATTGATCGGCAAACGCCCGCCGATCTCGGTCGAACCGTCGCGCAGCAGACGCTCCTGCTCGCCGTGCTGGCAAAACCCGTTTTCCGCCATGTGGATGATTTCGCTGCCGGAATCGGTGTCCTGCAACTGCATGACATCGATGTCTCCGGGGCCGACGCCGGCCTCCTCGAAGGCCGCTTTCGATGCCGTCACCGTCGGCGCGGGAGCCTGCTGCGCCGCCAGGGCCGGGTTGAAGACCTCGAACGAGCCGTGATGGCGCGTGCGCACCACGGCGGCCCGCACCAGAATCGGCTTCGGGTGATGGCGTTTGGCCACTTCGGCGCTGCACAGCACGACGGCGGCTCCGCCTTCGGCCGGGTTGCAGAACATGTATTTGCGTAACGGCAGATTGACCGGGCTGGACGTGGCGATTTCCTCATAATCCAGCTCGCGCTGCCGCCAGGCGTTCGGATTCAGCGCCCCGTTGCGGAAGGCGCGCTGCGCGACGCGCACCAGCGCATCTTCGGTAATGCCGTGTTCGTACATGTAGCGCTGGGTTTTCAGGGCGAAAAATTGCGTCGTCAGCATCAGGCCCGTCTCGCCGTACCAGTCCTCAAGCCCCCAATCTCTGGGCATGGGATTGAAGGCGCCGCGCGGATGTTTGTCGAAGCCGACGGCGACGCCGATTTCCGCCGCCCCCGAGCGGATGGCGGCAATGACGCTGGCCAGCGCGCTGCCGCCGGTGGCGCAACCGTTGGCGACATTGATGAAAGGCACCCCGGTCAGACCGAGATCGTTGCACAGGGCATCGGCGTTGCCGGCATCCTGGCTGCCGCCATAGGCAACCTGAACCTTGTCCCAGCTCAGATTGGCGTCCTTGAGCGCTTCACGCACGGCATGAGCGCCCTGCTGGCGGCCCGAGACGCCGTCAAAACGGCCAAAGCGATGCAGACCAACGCCGATGATTGCGACATCCTTAGCCATGGTTCTCGCCTCCCTTTGCGCTGGTGATTGGGGAAAAGACGAAAGTATGGATGCTCTCGCCCGCCGGCGTCTTGCCATAGGGCTGCACATCGAGTCGCATCGCCATGCCGATCCTGAGCTTTTCTGGATCGGCAACGCTCAGCCGGCTTTCCACCTTGATACCGGAAGGCATCTGGACATAGCCGACGCCGTAAGGCTGGAAATCGATTTCGGTCTCGCCGCTGTTGTAGGGTTCCTTGGGCAGAAAATCCTGGATCGTCCACGACCACAGGATGCCCTCATCGCCAAGATCAGCCGGTGTCATTTCCGTGCACAGGCAGCGGGTACAACCGGCAGCAGCGGGGAAATACACCTCCCCGCAATTGGCGCAGCGGCTGCCGATCAGGCTCGGCCGGCCATTGTTGAAGCCGATCAGATGCGGACAGGCCAGTTTGGGTTGATGTGCAGTCATATTCTCATTCATGGGATTAAGTGGATCATCGCCGCCGAGATCGTCATTATGCCGTCCCCCCCCGTCGACGGTCATTGCCGAGCCGGTCGCGCAGCTCGCTTCATCACTCGCCAGAAAAACGATGGCGTCGGCGATTTGCCGTTGTCTCCAGTCATGCTTGAAGCGCCATCAAGGGGGCCACTCTGACCATCGTGCCCGATCCAATTACCCATGTCAACCGACCGGTCGGGTTGGACAGGAACCGCCCGCCGATTGCCAGCCGGCCGGTCGGGCGCTATTCTGTTCCCTGTCTCGTTTCATGCCTGAACACCCCGTCATGACCGACACAACAATATCGTCGAACGCCCAGGCCCGGCGAGCCATTCAACAAGTCATTCCATTTTTAAATCAGCCGAGCACGCGAAGGCGAAGCGCAGACAGTGCGGTTGCACGGCAAGCGAAGCCGACGATCGGTTGATTTGGAAATGGGATAACTCACATGAAGCCGCCGGGCCGCCGCGTCAACATACGAAAATGACATCAGATCAAAATAAGACCCCTGGCGGCAACATGAAAAAACTCGGTCCCGGCAGCGACGCCGATACGCTGAAAGTGTTGGCGATGTTGCCCGAGGATTCATTCCAGGTCATTGTCGATGCCGGCTGCGGGATCGGACGGCAAACCCTGGCCCTGGCCAGGCGGCTCAATGCCACGGTGCATGCCGTCGATTTGTCGGCAGCCCATCTGGATTGCCTGGCGCAACGCGCAAAAGAACTCGGCATCGGGCATCTCGTGCAAACGCACTGCATGGACATGGCCGACATTCCCGCAACTTTCGCACCGATTGATCTGCTCTGGTCGGAATGCGCCGCTTACCACATCGGGTTTGCCAATGCCCTCAAGGCATGGTTTCCCGCCATCCGGGCCGGCGGCTACGCCGTCGTCAGCGAATTGTCATGGCTGCGGGATGATGTCCCCGATGAGGCGCGGGAATATCTCCTGGCGAGCTATCCCGGCATCCGCGATGTCGATCGAAACAGGGCGATTGCCCAGGCCGCCGGCTATCAGGTCGTGGCGACCCATGTCCTGTCCAAGGCCGCATGGATCGAGGATTACTACGAGAAATTGGCCCCGCTTGCCCGGTCGTTGCTCAACCATGACGAAAAACCGGTCAGGGACTTCGCCGCGGAAACGCTCAAGGGAATATGGATTTTCGATTGCTTTGGCGACAGCTACGGGTATGTCTTTTACGTATTGAAAAAGCAATGACCATGATTAACGCGCAGCGAAGAAGCGCCGCAACGCCGCCGGCAACGAACCGGGATTGCCCAGCGCCGCCAGCGCCAGCAGAATCAGCATGATGCCGCTGCTTTCAGCCAGATCGGGTCGTTCGCCGAGCAGCCACCAGGCCCACAGCACGCTCATCACCGGCGTAATCAGGCTGGAAAGCCCGGCAACATTCATCGGCAGCACGCGCAGAACGAATAGCCACATGGCCCAGGCCACTGCCGTGACCACCACGGCGTTGTAGGCGAGCGCCAGCAGCAGATAGGGCGACCAGATGGTTTCTTTGCTGTGTGTTGCCAGCGCCAGCACCGAGAGCACGATGGCGCCGACAACCGTCTGCCAGGCCAGCATGCTCAGGATGTCGACCGACTGGCGGCGAAAGGCCCGCTTGGCAATCAGCGTGCCGCCCGCCCAGGCCATGCCGGCGCTGATCGCGAGCAGGGAACTGAGCGGCGTGCCGCGCCATTGCCAGGGCTGGAGGACAAGCAGCAGGCCAAGCGCCGCGATGAGCACGGCAACATATTCAGGTTGACGCGGTTTTTCCTTGAATAACAGCGCCGCCAGCAGAATCGCCCAGAATGGCATGGTATAGACGAGCACCGCCGTCTTGCCCGCGCCGCCCGCGACCAGCGCCAGTTGCCCCAGGCCGCTCAAGCCGGCGGTTTGCAGCAAGCCAATCCCCAGCACGGGCTTCCACGGCGGTGGTTTGAGCGAACGTCCTGTGAGCGGCAACATGACCATCAGTACCAGTGCGCCGAAGATGCAGCGCAGGGCGTTGAAATCAAACGGGCCGATGTATTGCAGCACCGATTTGGCAACGACCCAGTTGGAACTCCAGATCAGCCCCGACGCAATCAGGGCCAGCACGGCCAGGCGAATGGCCCTGGCATCGCGTGGGGATTCGCTCACGCAAGGCTTTCAGCAATTGCCTGGCATCTTCGGGTCAGTTCTGGCAGCCGGCATTTCGGCGGCTGCTGCATCATTGTGCGGTAATCCCGCCATCGATCGTGACTTCGGCTCCCGTCATGTAGCTTGCCTCGTCGCTGGCCAGAAAGAGAATGGCCTCGGCGATTTCCCTGGGTTGCGCAAAACGGCCCAGCGGCGTGTGTTTGAGAAATTCGTTGGCGATTTCGGGCTTGGCGTAGGCCGGCGCCGTCAGCGGCGTTTCGACATGCCCCGGATGCACGGAATTGACGCGGATGCCGTTTTTGGCCTCGGCGCACTCCAGCGCGACAGCCTTCGTAAACAGCCGCACCCCGGCTTTCGCCGCGCAGTAGGCGGCGGCGTTCGGCCCCGCCACCAGCCCGCGAATGGACGACATGTTGACGATGGAACCGCGCCCCGACCGGGCCAGCAAGGGCAGCGCAGCCCGGGTGCCGAGGAAGACGCTGTCGAGATTGACCGCGATCGTCGAGCGCCACTCGTCGAGCGTCATCTTGTCGAGCGGGAGAAAGCGCCCGAAGCCGGCATTGTTGACGAGAATATCCAGGCCGCCGAACGCCGCCTCGATCTGGTCGATGGCATCGCGCCACCCGCTTTCCTGCGTCACGTCAAAACATGCGGAACTGTGGCCCGGACTGATCCGCCGGACCGTGTTCAATGCTTCTTCCAGCAGCGGCGCGTTGCGGTCGGCGAGGATGACGCGCGCGCCTTCCTCGGCGAAGCGCACGGCCACGGCCAGGCCGATGCCGGATGCGGCGCCCGTGACGAGGGCGATTTTCTGGGCAAGACGATTCATGATGCTTTCAGCTCCCCCTGGCGGATGTCGCGCTTGGTCAAATCGAGCAGCCCGGCGAAATGCGGGTTGGTTCGCGTCAGGATCGCGCGCATTCTCGATTCGATGGCCTCATCGAAGCTGTGGGTGGTCAGCACGTAAAACTGATTGTCGCGAATGGCGGCAAAAATCATCTCGGCCACCTCTTCGGGCGATATGGCCCCCCCGTACATCTTGTCGGCAATGGCTTTGAGTTCCGCCGTTTCTTCCGCCGCGCCGCCTGCGGGCAGCAACTCCTGCGGCCGGTTGCGCTCCGACTGGTAGATGCGCGTATTGACGAGACCTGGACAGAGCAGCGTCACGCCAATGGGCGCCGACATTTCCAGCAGCGAGGCGTAAAGCGCTTCGGTAATGCGCACGGCGGCATGCTTGGCCGCGCTGTACACGGCGGAACCGGAACCGCTCATCAGACCGGCCACGGAGGCGGTCGTCATGATATGCGCGTCGCCCCCCTGCGCCAGCATCCGCGGCACGAAGCTGCGCAGGCCGTAGACGACGCCCATCATGTTCACGTCGAAGGCCCATTTCCAGTCTTCCAGCGGGTATTCCCAGACTGGACGATTGCGGCCCGAGGGCACGATTCCCGCGTTGTTGCACAGGATGTCGACCCGGCCGAAGGCGTCATAGGCGGTCTGCGCCAGCGCTTCGACCTCCTCGCCCTTGGCGACATCCGTGCGCACCGCCAGCGCGCGATGCCCCGCCTTCGTCAGCGCCTCGCTGACACGGCTGGCGGCGGCGAGATCAATATCAGTCACGACGACCTTCACGCCCTCGCGGGCAAGCCGCCATGACAAGGCTTCGCCAATACCGCTACCGCCACCGGTGACGACAGCAACCCGACCATCAAAATTTTTCATGTCTCTCTCTATTCAGTTGATAACGTATGACACTTGCAGAGGCCAATCATGATTTGCCCTTGCACTCGCCCTATCCGGGAAATGCTTACAGTTGCAGGCCGAGCCGTTGCCCCTCCAGCAGCGCATGCGATATCCGCCGGGGCGCCAGGCAATCGCCGATGGCATGCACTTCCGGCACGGCCGTCCGCAGCGCCTCGACCAGGCCCGTGCGCGACGAGCGGCCGGTCTGTATGACGAGCAGTTCGCAAGGCAGTTCGCTGACTTCGCCGCTCCCGGCGTTCATCAGCGCGACGCCATCGCTGGTGACGCGCTCCAGCACATGCAGCACGCGATACTCGGTGTTGCCGCTGCCCAGCCGCGCCAGCAGCGGGCCGATGCTTTCCGTGGGAATGGCGCTTCCCACCGTCGCCGAGGGCGTCGCCACCAGCACGCGCCAACCGGCGTCCATGAGCGCCTCGGCCATGCCGTAGGTCCACCAGAAGGCGCTGCCATCATCGACCACCACGGCCCGCCCTGCACCGTGGGGTGGCGGCGCGCCGTTTTCCACGATGTCGAACCAGGTTTTGACGTGATCCGCCTTCCATTCGTCGCTCAGCGGGTTGGCGCTCGAGCCTGTGGCGACCACCGCCACGTCGAAGGCGGAGCGCAGATCGGCGGCGCTGTCGATTCTGGTGTTCAGTTCCACCCGCACTGCCAAGCGGCGTATTTCGCTTTGCAGATGGTCGATCAAGCGCCGCAGATCGCTTCGGTGCGGCAGCGACGCCGCGTAAAGAAATAGCCCGCCCAGCCCGTCGCTCGCTTCAAAGAGCGTCACGGCATGGCCCCGCTCGGCGGCCGTGCGCGCCACCTCGAGGCCGGCGGGGCCGCCGCCGATGACCGCGATCCGGCGCGGCTTCTCTGCCGGGCGAATGACGAAGTCCGGCGCGAGTTCCCGGCCTGCCCGCGGATTGGCCGCGCAATGCAGGTGCGGATTGAACGCCCGGCAATCCTGGTTCAGGCCCACGCACGGCCGGATGCGTTCGGCCTGGCCGCTGGCGGCCTTGGCGACCCAGTCGGCTTCCGCGATGAAGGCCCGCGCCATGCCGATCATGTCGGCCTGCCCTTCGGCGAGAATTTTTTCGGCCAGCGCCGGCGAGGTGATTCTCTGGCCGACGATGATCGGCATGCCGCACGCCTTGCGAATGATGCCGGCGGCGCGCGCCGCGGTCGCTTCGGGCGCGGTGACATCCTTGACGTACAGCCCGCGCGTGCCGATGGTGATGCTCAGGTAATCGACGAGGCCGCCGGCGGCGACTGCCTTGCTGATCTGCACGGTATCGGGTATCTCCAGCCCGTCCGCGACCTCTTCTTCCGAACTCAGGCGCAGGCCGAGCATGAAATCTTCGCCGCAGTGCTTGCGGATCGATTCGATCACTTCGCGCAGGAATCGCAGGCGCCGCTCCGGGTCGCCGCCGTAGCGGTCGTTGCGATGATTGGTGGCGGGGGACAGAAACTGGCCGACCAGATAGCCGTGAGCGCCATGAATCTCGACGCCATCGTGACCCGTGCGCTTCAGATTGGCCGCCGAGATGCCAAAGGCTTCGACGATGGTGGCGATCTGCGCTTCATCGAGCACATGCGGCGGAAACGGATCGCGCGGCGAGCGGATGGCCGACGGCGCCAGCGGCGCATTCTCGAATTCGCCGCCGATCATCTCGCGCCCCAGATGCAGGATCTGGCCGACCACCTTGACGCCGTGGCGATGAATGACATCGACGCGCTTTTTCAGCCCGGCGAGAATGGCCTCGTTATAGGGTTCGACCAGCTTGCGCGAGCGTATCGCGGAGGTGGGATGCACCACCGCCGCGCCGGTGATGATGATGGCCGGCCCGGATTTGGCGCGCTCTTCGTAATACGCAATATCCTCATCGGTGACGCCGCCATCGCGCACCATGCTGGTGCCATGCGGCAAGACCACCAGGCGGTTGGGCAATTCGACGCGCCCCAGTTTGAAAGGCTCAAAGAGCCGGGGATAGGGGCTGCGGGATTGGGTATTTTCTGTCATGACCATCTCCTCTCGTCATTGCACCAAAGCGCCGCCATCGACCGTCAATTCGGTGCCGGTTGTGTAAGAAGCGTCATCGGAGGCAAGGAACAACACGCCCGCCACGACTTCTTCCATACGGCCAAAGCGCCGCAGCGGAATGCGCGAGAGCCGGCGCTCGAGCAGTTCCGGGTTGGAGTAGGTGGCGCGGAACATGCCCGGCGTGTCGATGGGGCCAGGATGCACCGAGTTGCAGCGGATGCCGTCCTTGGCGTATTGCGCCGCGGTGTTTTTGGTGAAGATGCGCACCGCGCCCTTGCTGGCCGCATAGCAGGCTTCCATGATCTGCGATTGGCCGATGGCCGCGATCGACGACAGATTGACGATGGAGCCGCCCCCGGCCTTGCGCATTTCAGGAATGACCGCCCTGGTTCCGAGAAAGACGCCGCGCGCATTGACCGCCATGACGGCGTCCCATTCCTCGACCGTGCGCTCCTCGATCGACACATTGCGCGGCACGATGGCCGCGTTATTGACCAGAATGTCGAGCTTCCCGAAGCGCTGGACGGCTTCTTGCACCGCGCCCTGCCAATCCTTTTCGAGCGAGACATCGAGGTGACAATATTTGATGCGCCCGCCCGCTGCGAGAATTTCACTTTCGAGCCGCTTGCCCGCTTCGTCGGCAATATCGCAAGCCATCACCGCCGCCCCCTCGCGCGCGAAGGTGCGTGCCATTTCGGCTCCCATGCCGCCTGCCGCGCCGGTAATCAGCGCCACCTTGCCTGTCAGTTTTCCCATGATTCGTTTCCTTGGTTGAGTAGATTTGAATTCGCCCAAAACCCTTGTCGCCCTCTCCTACCCGGCCCCTACTCCTGCTGAAGCTCCACCGGCTCTGCGGGTTCGTCACGCAGCATTTCCAGCGGCATCAGGTTCGAGGCGCGCCAGAAAAGCACGGCGGAGACAAGAGAACCCAGCACCGCAGTACAGAGTGCGAAACCCAGCGCATTGCTGTGCGCGCCGAGGTGCGCAGTGAATATATCGCTGAGGATGCCGGTTACCCACGGCCCCAGCCCCGCGCCAATCAGACTGAGGATGAGCGCAAGCACCGCCGAGGTCAGACCGCGCATCTTGGGCGGCATCAGCGAATGACAGAGCGCGACGATCGGGCCGTAATACACTAGCATCATCATCTGGGACAGCCCGCCCAGAATCTGCGACATGAGGGCTGAGTCGACCAGATATTGCGCCAGCGCGATGGGAACCAGGATGAACAGCGCGACAGCAACGACGCGCGCCCGCCCGCGCGGGTCTTTTTTGCCAAAATGATCCGCCAGCCAGGCGCCCCCGAACATGCCCAGCGCGCTGCAAACGCCATTGATCAGCGCCAGGTAATTGGATACATCGCCCAGCGACATGCCATGCACCCGGTTATAAAAAGGCGCATTCCAGGCATTGACCGTGTACCACGCATAGGCATGAAACGAACCGGCCATGACCAGATAGCGAAACGCTTTCTTGCTCCAGAGAATGCCCAGTGCTTCCTTGAACGGCGGGGGTTTTTCACCCACCGCCGAAACGGGATCAAAACGCCCGCGCCTGGGTTCTTTCATCGTCAGCAGGATGATGGGGACGAGTATCAAGCCGGCAATGCCCGCCACAGCAAACGATTTCCGCCAGCCAAACTCGGTTGCCAGCCAGCCAGCCGACAGATAGCCGATCAGCATGCCGACCGGCAGTGAGAGGCCAAAAATGGATATGGCGGTCGCCCGGGCGTTCTGCGGGTAAAGATCGGAAATCATCGAATGCGAGGCCGGTATGCTGCCCGCCTCGCCCGCGGCGACGCCGATGCGAAATCCCACCAGACTGGCAAAGCTGTTGGCCAGCCCGGTCATGGCGGTCATGCCGCTCCAGACCGTCAGCGCGCCGGCAATCAGATACTTGCGCTTCATGTGATCGGCGAGCCGCCCCAACGGCACGCCAAGGACGGCGTAAAAAATGGCGAAGGCCAAACCGGTCAGGGCGCCCAGTTGGGCGTCCGACAAATGCAGTTCGGCTTTGATGGGGATCTGCAAGATGGACAGAATCGTGCGATCAATGTAGTTGAACACCGATACCGCGAACAGCAGGAAAAGTATGTAACGGCGCTCCAGTGTGCTGATCATTATTTTTCTTCTCCTCCTGATGAAAACAAGATCTTGCTCTTTTCTCAACGGCCAACGTTGCAGACTACGTTATTAACCCGGCAGCCAAATAGATGGCATTGCTCCCCCCATCCCAACCTTCTCGCCCGCCAAGCGGGGGAAGGGGTTTTGTTCCCTCCCCTGCTTGCGGGGGAGGGTTAGGGTGGGGGCCAACGGCGCACGAAAGAGCATGGAAATTTGATTGCCGGGTTAAT
>WQUQ01000344.1 GCA_009782025.1 Desulfobulbus sp.
GGGTGGCCGAGCGCGATGGCGCCGCCGTTCGGGTTGGTCTTGACCGGGTCGAGGCCGAGGCCCTTGGAGACAGCGATGGCCTGGGCGGCGAAGGCTTCGTTGGATTCGATGACATCCATCTGGTCGAGCGTCAGGCCGGCCTTCTTGAGCGCCAGCTTGGTGGCCGGAATCGGCCCTTCGCCCATGATCTCGTGCGGCACGCCGGCGACGGCGTAGCTGACGATCCGGGCGCGAACCTTGCGGCCGGCCTTGGCGGCGGCATCGGCGGCGGCGAGCACGAAGAAGGAAGCGCCGTCGTTGATGCCAGAGGCATTGCCAGCGGTGACGGTGCCATCCTTCTTGAAGGCCGGCTTCATCTTGGCCAGCGCTTCCATCGTCGTACCGGCCTTGACGTGTTCGTCGGTATCGAAGACGACCTCGCCCTTCCTGGTCTGCTTGACGATGGGGACGATCTGCGATTTGAAGTGGCCGGCGGCGATGGCGGCGGCGGCGCGGCGCTGCGATTCGACGGCGAAGGCGTCCTGCTCCTCGCGGCTGATGTTCCACTTGACCGCCAGGTTTTCGGCGGTGAGGCCCATGTGGCCGATGCCGAAGGGATCGGTGAGAACGGCGACCATCATGTCGATGGCCTTGCTGTCGCCCATGCGGGCGCCGGTGCGCAGGGCCGGCATCATGTAGCTGCCGCGCGACATGACTTCGACGCCGCCGCCGATGCCGTAGTCGCAATCGCCGAGCATGATCTGCTGGGCGGTGGTGACGATGGCCTGGAGGCCGGAGGCGCACAAGCGGTTGACCTGCATGGCGATGGAATCCATCGGCAGGCCGGCCTGGATGGAGGCGACGCGCGGCACGTAGGCGTAGCGGGAATCGGTGGGGATGCAGTTGCCCACGGTGACGTAATTGATCTGCTGCGGATCGACGCCGGAACGGGCGATGGCTTCTTTCATCACGGTACCGCCCAGTTCGGCCGGCTCGATGTCGGCCAGGGAACCGCCAAAGGCGCCGATGGCGGAACGTACTGCGCTCAGAATGACAACTTCTCTGCTCATTTCACACTCTCCTTGTAAAAAACTTTGCCTAGCCCGCCAGACGGGCAAGCTCAAACAACAACAACAGCAACATCCACAGCACCGTGGCTCGCCAGACGAGGCCAACGGCGCTTTGCATGAAATCGACATCGGGCGGATCGCCGACGCCCAGTTCGGCGCTGTCGGCGGCTTCTGTCCCTTCGATCAGCGGCCGCCCCAACTGGACGCCCAGCGCGCCCGCGCCGCCGGCCAGAACGATACCGAGATCGCGGTCGGGCCAGTGGGCAGGCTGAGTTCGCCAGCAGTGAACCGCGTCCTCGAAATCGCCGACGATGGCAAACGCCGCCGCCGTGGCGCGCACGGGCAGCCAGTCGATGATAGCGAAAACACGCCGGGCGAACAGGGAAAATTCGTTGGCCGTCGCGCCCTCGGCCTCGCCCCAGCGCTGGCGCAGCACCGCGGCGATCCGGTAGAGCGCCGCGCCGCACGGGCCGGGCAGAATGAGAAACCACAGCAGCACGGCGAAAACGTGGCGATGCGAGGCGGCCAGCGCCTCCTCGATGGTCAGACGGACGATCTCCTCGGCGGAGAGGCTGGCGGTCGGGCGATCGAGCCATGCGCCGAGCCGTTCGCGGGCGCGGTCGAGGTCGCCGAGGCGCAGGGCAAGATGGATTTCGCTGTAGTGATGGCTGAACTGGCGAAAGCCCATGGTCAGGTACAGCACGCCGACATTCAGCGCCCAGGCCAGAAGCGGACTGAGCCGGTAAAGCAAGACGTAGACGGCTGCCAGCAGCGCCACCGGCGGCAGCACCGCAAGACACCAGGCGAGCGCGCCGTGATGGCGGCCGCCGGCGTTACAGCGTGATTCGATGACATCCGCCCAGGCGGCCAGCGGTTCGCCAACCAGCCGGCGGTAGTTCAGAGGTTGCCACTGCTCGATGAGAAAAACCGCGATCAACGAGAGGAGATTCATAGAGGCCGAATGCCGTGGCCGGCTTATTTTCTTGTACTAAAACGTCACGATACCACAAGGCGTCGAGGCCAGACGCTCGCTCAGCGAACGAATCATGCCGGCGGTCGCGCCCCAGATGAAATGGCCGTCGTAGGGCATCGCGTAATAGCGGCGCAGCGCGCCCCGGTAAAACACCTCGTGTTGCTGGTGATTGGCCGGATCGAGCAGAAAATCCAGCGGCACCTCGAAAACGCCGGCGACCTCGAACGGGTCGGGCCGCAAAGCGAACGGCGGGGCGACCAGCGCCACCACCGGCGTGATGCGAAAGCCGGTGCCGGTGCGGTATTCCGGCAAAAAACCGAGGATTTCGACATGGTCGCGGGTCAGGCCGATTTCCTCCTCGGTTTCACGCAAGGCGGTATGGATCGGCGACGGGTCAGCGGCCTCGACCCGGCCGCCGGGAAAGCTGACCTGCCCGGCGTGGTCGCGCAGATGGGCGGTACGCTCGGTGAGCAACACGGTGGTCCCGGCCGGGTGGCGGACGAGGGGAAAGAGCACGGCGGCCGGCGTCAGCGCCTGACTCAGCGCGCCATCCTCATCGACGAAATCGCTGGCCAGCGGCTGCGGCAGCAGGCAGGCCCGCAGACGTTGCAGGTCGAGCCTCATGCGCAGGCGGGGGAGTCCTCGATTTCGGCATGCGCGGCCGTCAAGGCATCCTGTAGCGTTTCCTCGCCGAGCCGGTTGATCGAAGTCGCCACCATGTCGGCAGCCTCGACCGCGCCGACCGGCAAGCGCTGGCTGTCGAGACTGGCGATCAACGCCGTGGCGGCGCCGACCACGCGCAACAACGCTTGCCGCTCGCTCATCAGCATTTCGACTTCCCGGCGCAATAACGCGATTTCCTGCTCATGGCACGACATGACGTTCAGTTCCTAGTATTTCGTTTCTTTAAAACATTTACTTAAACTCTCATCTCTGCGATCATATCTTTCCAGTGCAACAGACTGGAGAACACGATGTCCAGACCGACT
>WQUQ01000345.1 GCA_009782025.1 Desulfobulbus sp.
AAGGGCAACAGCGGCTGGGACATTGCCGCCCAGGCGCTGGCGGCGGCCGGGGCGGGCGGCAGCATGGCGCTCAATATCCCTTCCGGCTGGGAGAAATCGAACAAAGAACTCCGGCGCGCCAAACAAGAACAAGGTTGGGAAATCCATGCGATTTCCAGATTCGAGGATTTGCTCGAATTCGCCCGGGCTTTCAGCCGGAGGCATTACGCATGCCCCTCCACCCAGGTTTTTTCCAAATTTGCTGCCTGAGTCATGAATCAATCCGGGCCTCATCTCGAAACCCTGCTGCGGCGGCTTGCGGACATTCCGCCCGATTTTCTCGACGAACCAAGAATCGGCCAAAACGGCCAGGTATTCGTGCCGGCGCTCGTCAACGATTTGCTGTCCCATCTTGGCGAGCGCGCTCCCCTGGCTGTTCTGGAACGCTTCCAGGCAAAAAATGGGCTTGCCGACCGCAATCGCCTGATGCTGACGATGATTGTCGCCTGGCTTCTGGCCGATGATTGGTTTGTGGCCGCCCATCCGCCCCAGGCGGATTGTGTGCGTCTGCTCGATGATGCCGCGCGGGAACTTGCCCAAGCCTCGGCGGCAAGGAAATATGTCGATGACCCGGAACGGCGGGAAGAACTGGCGCGCCTTGCCCTGGCCCGCCTCGGCTATCGCCCCGCCGGGGAAACCGCCGCCCAGGCAACGGATCGCCTGTCCGCCCTCAGCGTCAGCGAGCGCCGCCGCCTGCTGGCAGCAAGCCGGGCAGCCGAAGCGCGGGCGCGCGCAATCCGTGAAGAACTGGCGCGCAAGCAAGCGGAAGCATCGGCGGACAAATGGACCCGCGAGTAATCCATGACCGAATTGAGCACTGACCGAGAATATTGCCCTACCCTGTCCCCAGCAGGCCAGAAGATGCTGGCCTTTCTGCGGGAGCATCCCGCCGCTCCGCACTATCGCAACCAGAGCGGCAATCGCCTGCTGGCCCCGGAAATCGAGACCTTGCGCGCTTTTGAGCTGGAAGTGGCCGAGGCTGCCGTCGGTTGGCCGCCGGCGGGCCATCCGTCATGGCTGGAAGAATATGTGAAGCGGGTATTTGAGGATGTCCCGCACTTTCGGCGGCTGGGTTCGCCTCCAAAGCGCTTTGGCGATATTCCCGCCATTACGCGGGCCGACCTGGCTGCCGACATCGCCCGATTCGTGCCTGATTCCGTTCCCATCGACCGCCTTATCAATTTCCGCACCACGGGAACCACCGGTCATCCGTTGCTGATCGCCTCCCATCCGCTCGTGGCTGGACGTTATCTCGCCTTCCACAAGCGCGCGCTCCGCCGTTTCGGCATTGAATTGCGTCACGGACAGGGGCAGGTTGGCGTCGTCCTGCTGGGATTCCAGAAAAAATGCTTCACCTATGTCTCGGTCACCCCGGTCATGAACGAGTCGGGGCTGGCAAAAATCAATCTGCATCCCGGCGATTGGCGTCACCCGGATGACCGCGCCAGTTATCTCGATGCCTTGCAGCCGGAGATCATCGCGGGCGACCCGATCTCATTCGCCGAATTGCTGACCTTGCCGATGACGGCCCGGCCGCGCGCGCTGCTTTCCGTCGGCATGATGCTCTCTACCGGGATGAGGCAAGCCCTGGAACAGCATTTTGCCTGCCCTGTCCTCGATCTCTATTCAATGAACGAAGTCGGGCCAATTGGCGTTTTTGACGCAACGCTGAACGGTCATCTGTTGCTGCAAAACCGGCTCTATGTCGAAATCCTCGATGCCGAAGGCCATCCTGTCCCGGCTGGGGAGCGCGGCGAAATCACCTTCAGCGGCGGCTTCAATTTTTGCCTGCCGCTCCTGCGATATCGCAGCGGCGATCATGCAAAACTCGTCTGGACTCCTGAAGGGCCGGTATTGCGCGAATTGAGCGGCCGGCGGCCGGTCAGGTTCCGCACCCGGCATGGCGCATGGATCAACAATATCGACGTCACCCACGCGCTGGCCTCGCTCCCCCTGCCCCAATACGGACTGCACCAAAACGCGGATGGCAGCCTGGCGCTTCGCCTTGCCCCGCAGGCGATGCCTCTGGCGAAACGGGCAGCGGAATTACTGCGCCCCCTGCTTGGCGCAACGCCCCGGATCATCGAGGCTGTTGCCGCCGGAGACAAAATTCTGCAATACACCTCGGATCTGGATCAGGCATTGGCATGACAACCCCTGCTGAATTATTGGCCAACGGGATAACCACGCTCTCCATCTTTCTCGCTGGCCGGAACAGTATCCACACATGGTGGACCGGCATCGCCGGATGCCTGATTTTCGCCGCCGTGTTTTACGAAACCCGGTTGTACGCCGATGTCGCCCTTCAGGTCTTTTTCGTCGCCACCTGCCTGATCGGATGGTGGCAGTGGCTGCGGGGCAACCGGGGCAATGCCATCCGGGTATCCCGCGGCAGCCGGCGGCTCCTGACACTGGCCGCCATCGCCGGCGTGGCCGCAACCTTCGGCTATGGCACGCTCCTTCACCGCTTCACCAACGCTTATGCGCCCTACATCGACTCCGCCATCCTCGCATTCAGCGTCATCGCCCAGATATTTCTCATGCAGCGCCGCATCGAAACCTGGCTCTTCTGGCTCATCGTCAACTCGGCCGCCGTCCCGCTTTACGCCAGCCGGAGCTTGTATCTGACGGCAGGTCTCTATGCCATCTACTGGGTCAATGCCCTGATCGCATGGCGACAGTGGCGGAAACTGCTCTGCCGCGCCGAGGCGGCATGAACCGCCGCTTCCGGCGCGGACTCGTGGTAGGCAAATTCTGCCCGCTGCACCTCGGGCATGAATTCCTCATCGGCCGGGCAAAGGCGCTCTGCGACGAGCTGATCGTGCTCAGTTATACCGAACCGGGCTTCGACGGCTATGACAGCAGCCGTCGTGAAAACTGGCTGAAGGCGCGCTTTCCCGATGTCATCTCCCTGGCGCTCGACAACCCGAGGCTGGCGGCGCTTTGCCGCGAAGCCGGCATCGAG
>WQUQ01000346.1 GCA_009782025.1 Desulfobulbus sp.
CATTGACGAGATGAACGCTCAACCGGTTCGCTTTCAATGGAAAAAGTTTGATTTCCAGATGACTTGATTAGTAAATGTTTTAATGAAACGAAGTACTAGTAACGCTGGCGAAGCGTCATGGTACTGCCATCGCGGTGCATTTCCATGCGATTGAGAAAACTCATGCCGAGCAAGGCGATGGGCTGGTCGGTCGGGAGAACCGACGCCTCGACATAATGCAGCGTCACGCCAGCGATGGTGACCGTATCGAGCTTGACCCGGCGGACCTCGACCGTGCCATTGGCGGTTTGCGTATAGGCGCGCTCGCCGCTATTCAAATCCAGACCAATCCGGCGGGCATCGCTGATCCCCAGGGCAATCGTGGAGGCGCCGGTATCGACCATGAAACGAATCGTGGCGCCATTGACCGTCCCGGTGGTGAAGAAATGCCCGTTCGCATCGGCAGCCAGCACGATCTTGCCGGAACCATCCGTTGACGCTGATCCGCTCGCTTGCTGACCGATGCGCAACGGGCGCTTGCGCCCGCCGATCTCGACAATCACCTGCTCGCCCTGAATCGAGACGACCTTGACGCCATCGAGCGTTTCGCCGACGCGCACCGCCTCCGGCTGGCCGCCGTTGATAATCAGCATCGCCCTGCTGCCCATGATGCCGGCCAGGCCGACCTCCTGCGCGGCCAGCGGCGTCGCTGCAAACAACAGGCACGCCAGCAGCCCGAAAGCCGCTCGCCAACCCGAAACCCTGTGACCTGTCGCCATTTTTGCCTCCCTGGTTGGAACCTTTGACGGCTGATCGCCGCCATCAGCCGCCCGCCTCTCAATCGCGGAAATTGCCATAGCGGATCGGAAAATCGGTAATCGACTTTTTGATGAGCGCAATGCAGTCCTGCAAGTCGTCGCGCTTGGCCCCCTGGACGCGCACCGCGTCGCCCTGGATCGACGCCTGCACCTTGAGTTTGGCGTCCTTGACCAGCTTGACGATCTTCTTGGCCATCTCGCTTTCGATGCCGTCCTTGATCTTCAATACCTGCTTGGCCTTGTTGCCGGAGACGCTTTCGACCTTCTGCGGGTCGAGGCGCTTGGTGCTCTCGGCTTCCTTCTTCTCCATCGCCGGAAAGAGGATGTCCTTGATCTGGTCAAGCTGAAAATCCGAATCGCCCCACAGGGTAATGAGTTTGTCCTTTTCGTTCAGCTCGACCTTGGCGCTGGTGCCCTTGAAGTCGTAGCGGTTGTCGATCTGGCGGGCGGCGACATCGATGGCGTTCTTCAAGGCCACCATGTCGGCTTCGGAGGTGAAATCGAAAGACGGCATTCTGAACTCCTGGAATCAGCCGAAGTGACAAACGTAGTGGTAAGCCTCGCCCTCGGCGACGGCGATCTCGAACGAGGAATTGCCCGGCACCGTGAAGGATTGCCCCTCGCCGTAGCGCCTCCACTCGCTCTCGCCCTTCTGCCGGACGCGGCAGGAACCGCCGACGCCTTCCATGATCTCCGGCGCGCCGGTATTGAAGGTCAGCGATGACGGCAGAATCACGCCGAGCGTCTTTTTCGCGCCGTCGGCCAGCACGATGGTGTGGCTGACGCATTTGCCGGCGAAATACACATTGGCCTTCTTGAGCACGGAAACATTGTCATATTGCGACATTCAAATTCCCCAGATTTTTTCGATAATCATTTTGGTGACAAAACCGACCATGCCGAAGGCCAGCACAAAAAAGAGGACGAAGGTGCCCGTCTTGCCGGCCTTGGATGTCCAGGCGATATTGCCAATGATGAACAGCATGAACAGCATGAAAGCGCCGACTCCCCAGGTCGAGAAGAAATCGGAGATCTGCTCCTCGGTGAACCCGAACAGGGTGACGCTTTCCACGATTCAACGACCCTTGCGTGTTTTCAGGTTGGCGGCGATGCGCAGACGCAGCGCATTGAGCTTGATGAAGCCGCCGGCATCCTTCTGGTCGTAAGCGCCCGCGTCGTCCTCGAAGGTGGCGATGGTCGAGTCGAACAGCGAATCGGTTTTGGAATCGCGGCCGACGACGATGACATTGCCCTTGTACAGCTTGACGCGAACCGTACCATTGACATTCTGCTGGGTGTGGTCGATCAGGGTTTGCAGCGCGACGCGCTCGGGACTCCACCAGTAGCCGTTGTACACGAGGCTCGCATAGCGCGGCATCAGGTCGTCCTTGAGATGGGCGACTTCGCGGTCGAGGCAGACCGACTCGATGGCGCGGTGGGCGCGCAGCATGATGGTGCCGCCCGGCGTCTCGTAACAGCCGCGCGACTTCATGCCGACATAGCGATTCTCGACCAGATCGAGACGGCCAATGCCGTGCTTGCCGCCCAGTTCGTTGAGCTTGGCGAGCACTTGGGCCGGCGTCAGGCGCTGGCCGTTGATGGCAACGATGTCGCCCTTGGCGTATTCGAGGTCGAGATATTCGGCCTGATCCGGCGCGGCTTCCGGCGATACCGTCCAGCGCCACATGGATTCCTCGGCCTCGGCGGCCGGGTCTTCCAGATGGCGGCCTTCGTAGGAGATATGCAGCAGATTGGCGTCCATCGAGTACGGCGAGCCTCCCGCCTTGTGCTTCATCTCGACCGGAATGCCGTGCTGCTCGGCATAGGCCAGCAGTTTTTCGCGCGACAGCAGATCCCATTCGCGCCACGGCGCGATGACCTTGACGCCCGGCTTCAGCGCGTAAGCGCCGAGTTCAAAGCGCACCTGATCGTTGCCCTTGCCGGTCGCGCCGTGCGAAATGGCATCAGCCCCGGTCAGGTTGGTGATTTCGATCAGGCGCTTGGCGATCAGCGGGCGGGCGATCGAGGTGCCGAGCAGGTACTCGCCTTCATAGACGGTGTTGCAACGGAACATCGGAAAGACGAAATCGCGGACGAATTCCTCGCGCAGATCGTCGATGAAGATGTTTTCCGGCTTGATGCCGAATTTCAGCGCCTTGGCCCGCGCCGGCTCCAGTTCCTCGCCCTGGCCGAGAT
>WQUQ01000347.1 GCA_009782025.1 Desulfobulbus sp.
GCATTGAACATTCCCGCTGCGTCATTGCGCTACGTCGCAGCATCCATGCGGCTTGTGGATTCTGCGACTACGCTTCGCTCCGCGCAGAATGACAACACTTGATTGCCGGGTGAATAAATCCCGCTCTGGCAAGCGAAGGCGATATGCGGCTCGTGCGCCCAATGCCGGTTTTTGCCTTCACCAATGAAAACAGGCGGCAGAAACTTCTGCCGCCTGTCTGAAAAAGGCCCCCGCGAGTGCCGTTAGGCCGGCATCCTGAACCGGAGTTCAGAGTGGTCGCTTTCCTCTCGCCTCAGGCGCTTGCGACGAAGCAAGCGCACAACGGCGGGTTGGTCGGCAACCGATGCCAATCAGCATTGGTTCAAGGAATGTATGGCCTTGACAAACACCGCAGGGGACGCTCGGTTGGCTCGCGCCGCAGGCGGTTCAGATGTCGAGCCGTTGCTGGGGCGCCAGCACGGAATCGATCCGCGCTCCCATGGCGTCGATTCTACGCCTTGCGTCGGAAGTATCAAGCATCTCGTCGGTGGTGCCGGCGGCCGCCCCGGAAAGGCGTTCGTGGGCGATATGCAGCGCTGCCATGACCGCCACCCGTTCGGCGATGGTGCTCTTGGTGCGCTGGGCGACTTCGCGCATCTTGTCGTCGACCAGGTCGACCGCCGCCAGCAGCGCCGAGCGCTCTTCCGGCGTACAGGCCACGCGGTATTCGCGGCCCATGATTGTGACATCGAGAAAATTCGGCTCGAAATTCATCTCAGATATCCTCTGGCACCCGGTCGGTCAGGGCTTCGAGCCGTTCGCGCGCGGCGGTCATCGTCCGCCGCAGATGCAGGCGCTCGGCCTCGGCCGCCGCCATCTGGTTCTTCAGAACTTCATTCTCGGCGCGCAACTGGTGAACCAGGGCAATGACCTGTTCAATCTTGCTTTCGAGCGCGGCGAGTTCGCTATCCATGGCGCGAACTATAGAGTTAAAAACATTTGTTAGTCAAGGACTAAGCGCCTATTTTGAAAGTGGTTTATCGCCAGTGAGGACGGTGTTTCGGATGCGCTTCCCGGGCGCTCAAGATAGAATGCGCGCCGTTTCAGATGCTGCGCGCGGTTGCTCAGGCGTGGCAAGGAGCCGCTGAATGTCGTTGCCGTTCCCCCGCGCTTGCATCACGCCCAAATTTTGAAGTGCCCTCCATGCCCAGCCGTCGCCGCGCCATCCTGATTCTTGCTGCTCTGACCCTGCTGGCGCTGCTCAGTTTCGTCCTGGCGTTGACGGTGGGCAGCTACCGGGTGACGCCAGCCGAGGCGCTGACGGCGTTGTTCGGCGGCATGGGTGGCAACCTCGGCGGCGGGGCCGACATCGTGCTGCAACTGCGCCTGCCGCGCGCGCTGGCCGGATTCGCCTGCGGCGGCCTGCTGGCGCTGGCCGGGGCGCTGATGCAGGTGCTGTTGCGCAACCCGCTGGCCGAACCGTATGTGCTGGGCATTTCCGGCGGCGCCGGGGTCGGCGCCATGTTTGCCATCCTGATCGGTTTGCCGACGCTGGGCATCGACGGGCTGGCCTTCGCCGGTGCGCTTGGGGCCATGTTGCTGGTGTTTGGTCTGGCGCATGGCGACGGCAGTTGGACGCAGACGCGCCTGTTGCTGACCGGCGTCATCGTCGCTGCCGGCTGCGGCGCGCTGGTCGCGCTGATGCTCACCGTCGCCGAAGAACAGAAGCTGCGCGGCATGCTGTTCTGGCTGATGGGCGACCTGGCGCAGGCCAGCAGCCCGTGGCCGCCGCTGCTGGCGCTACTGGCGGCGTTGGCGGCGGCCATGCCGTTCGCCCGCGAACTGAACCTGCTGGCTCGCGGCCTGATGCAGGCGCGCGCCCTCGGCGTCGCTGTGAACCGGTTGCGCTACGTGGTCTACCTGCTGGCCTCGCTGGCGACCGCCGCCTCGGTGACGACGGCCGGTTCGATCGGTTTCGTCGGTCTGGTCGTGCCGCATCTGGTTCGACTCGCTACCGGCAACGACCAACGCCTGTTGCTGCCAGCCTCGGCGCTGGCCGGCGGTGCGCTGCTGGTGCTGGCCGATACGGCGGCGCGCACGGCGATTGCCCCGCAGCAGTTGCCGGTCGGCGTGCTGACGGCGCTGATTGGCGTGCCGGTGTTCCTGTTCCTGCTGGCGAGGCAGCCGCGATGAGCGCGCCACTGCTGGAAACCCGCGCCCTGGCGGTGGAGATCGGCGGCCGCCGCCTCGTCGACCGCCTCGACCTGACCGTGATGCCCGGCGAGCGGCTGGCCATTCTCGGCCGCAACGGCGCTGGCAAATCGACGTTGCTGGCGACGCTGGCCGGCCTACGCCCGCCGACCGCCGGCACGGTGCTGCTCGGCGGCAGCGACTGCGCCGCCCTGCCGGCCCGCGAAGCGGCCTTGCGCCGAGCCTGGCTCGGCCAGTTCCAGAACGACCCGTTCGGCTCGACGGCGCTGGAAACGGCCCTGACCGGCCGCCATCCGCATCTCGGCCGCTGGGCCTGGGAAGCGCCAAGCGACGCCGATCTGGCGCGGGCGGCGCTGGCCGCGGTCGGCCTGCACGGCATGGAAAACCGGCCGATTCACACGCTCTCGGGCGGCGAACGCCAGCGCCTGGGCATCGCCACGCTGCTGACGCAAGCGCCGCCGCTCTATCTGCTCGACGAACCCTTGTCACACCTCGATCTCAATCACCAGATGGCGGCGCTCGGGCTGTTCGCCGCCACTGCCCGCGAGCAGGGGGCCGGCGTCGTCATGGTCATGCACGATCCGGCGCTGGCTCACCGCTTCTGCGACCGGGCGCTGCTCGTCTACGGCGATGGCCAGACCGAGAGCGGCGATGTCGATGCCGTCCTGACGGCGGCGATGCTGTCCCGGCTCTACGGTTACGGCCTGCGCCAGATCGAGGATGGTGGCCGGCGCTGCTTCATTCCCGAATAATTCCATTGCCCAATCAACCGATCGTCGGCTTCGCTTG
>WQUQ01000348.1 GCA_009782025.1 Desulfobulbus sp.
AATACTCGCCGAGGAGCATCCGTGGAAAAGGATTTGCGCGAAGCCGCACTCGAATATCACCGCTGGCCCACGCCGGGCAAGATTTCCGTCCGCCCGACCAAGGGCCTGACCAACCAGCGCGACCTGGCCCTGGCTTATTCGCCGGGCGTGGCCGCCGCGTGCGACGCCATCGTCGAGGACCCGGCCACCGTCGCCGATTACACCTCGCGCGCCAATCTGGTCGGCGTCGTTACCAACGGCACCGCCGTGCTCGGTCTCGGCAACATCGGGCCGCTGGCCGCGAAGCCGGTGATGGAAGGCAAGGGCTGCCTGTTCAAGAAATTCGCCGGCATCGACGTGTTCGACATCGAACTGGCCGAGAACGACCCGGACAAGCTGATCGACATGATTGCCGCGCTGGAGCCGACACTGGGTGGCATCAATCTGGAAGACATCAAGGCCCCGGAGTGTTTCTACATCGAGCAGAAACTCAAGGAGCGGATGACCATCCCGGTCTTTCACGACGACCAGCATGGCACCGCCATCATTTCCGCCGCCGCCATGCTCAACGGCCTGAAGGTGGTCAACAAGGCAATCGACGAGATCAAGGTCGTCTGTTCGGGCGCTGGCGCCGCCGCCATTTCCTGCCTCGACCTGTGGTGCGATCTCGGCGTCAGGCGCGAGAACATCACCGTCTGCGATTCCAAGGGCGTCATCTACATCGGCCGCCCCGGCAATATGGACGAAACCAAGGCCCGTTACGCCCAGGATACCCAGGCCCGCACCCTGGCCGACGCCATGATCGGAGCGGATGTTTTCCTCGGCCTGTCGACGGCTGGCGTGGTCAAACGGAGCATGGTCAGGTCGATGGCGGCGCGGCCGATGATTTTCGCGCTGGCCAATCCGACCCCGGAAATCATGCCGGAGGAGGTCAAGGCGGTCTGCCCCGACGCCATCATCGCGACCGGCCGTTCCGACTATGTGAACCAGGTCAATAACGTCCTCTGCTTCCCCTTCATCTTTCGCGGCGCGCTCGATGTCGGCGCGACCCGCATCAACGAGGAAATGAAAATGGCGACGGTGCGCGCCATTGCCGAGCTGGCCGAAGCCGAGGTCACCGACGAGGTGGCCATGGCCTATCCCGGCCAGGCCTTGTCCTTCGGCCCGGAATACCTGATCCCGAAGCCTTTCGATCCGCGCCTGATCGTCAAGATTGCCCCGGCAGTGGCCAAGGCGGCGATGGATTCCGGCGTCGCCACGCGGCCGATCACCGACTGGGCCGCCTATCGCGCCAGGTTGTCCGAATTCGTCTATCACACCGGCGTCGGCATGCGCGCCATTTTTCATGCCGCCCATCATGTGCAAGGCAAGCGCATCATCTACGCCGAAGGCGAGGAGGAGCGCGTGCTGCGCGCCGCCCAGGTGGTCATCGAGGAGAAATTCGCCCGCCCGATCCTGATCGGCCGCCCCAACGTCATCGCCCATCGCCTGGAAAAAGCCAAGCTGCGCATCAAGCCGGGCGTCGATTTCGACATCGTCAACCCCGACCAGGACGAACGCTACCGCGAATGCTGGATGGCCTACCACAAGCTGATGGCGCGCCGCGGCGTCACCCCGGCGCTGGCCAAGGAGGCGCTGCACCGCAAGCCGACCCTGATCGGCTCGATGCTGCTCCGGCTCGGTTACGCCGACGGCCTGATCTGCGGCATGACCGGCCAGTTCAGCCACCATCTTGGCGTCATCCGCGAAGTCATCGGCAAGCGCCGTGGCGTTCATACCCTGGCGGCGATGAATTACCTGATGCTGCCCGGCCGCTCGCTGTTCATCTGCGATACCCATGTCAATGAGAATCCGAACGCCGAAGAAATCGCCGAGATGACGCTGCTGGCCGCCGAGGAAGTCAGGCGCTTCGGCGTTCAGCCGAAAGTGGCGCTGCTGTCGCATTCCAACTTCGGTTCCGTGGCCTCCTCCGCATCGGCGCAAAAAATGCGCGCCGCCGCCGCCTTGATCGCGGACATGAGCAATGATCTGGAAGTCGACGGCGAAATGCACGGCGACGCCGCGCTGAACGAAAGAATCCGCAACGAAGCCCATCCCGAGTCGCCGCTGAAGGGCGAGGCCAATCTCCTGGTGATGCCCAACATCGAAGCCGCCAACATCTCCTACAACCTGCTCAAGATGACCGGCGGCGAAGGCGTCACCATCGGCCCCATCCTGCTCGGCGCGGCCCGCCCGGTGCATGTGCTGACCGCCACGGCGACCGTGCGCCGCCTGGTCAATATGACGGCGCTGGCGGTAGTGGAATCGATGGAGCGGTAGACGGCGCGCCCATCATGCCGGACGCCTGAAAAGATGAAGGCCCGCACCAAGGGGGAGGGAGTGCGGGCCTTCGGACGGTCGGAGGGGGGAAACCGTCAGGCTGATGTCCATCAGCGCATGGGTCAAAGAATACGGAGACATGCGCCACGCTGCAAGTAACCGATTGCAACAAAGCGTGCCGTTATGTTCGGAGCGGCGCTGGCGCTGCAAACGCGGCCAATTCGGTTACCATTCCGCCGGCAACGCCGTTCGTGCGTTGCGCGCTTTTCACTTCATTCAAGGAGCAAGAGATGAACAAGATTCTGGCATCAATCCTGGTTGCCTTATTGGCCGTCAATGTCGCACATGCCCAGGCCAGCACGGCCGATTGCGAAGCCAAGGCGGTCAACAAGCATGGCAAGCCCCTGGCTGGCGCCGCCAAGGCTTCGTTCATGAAGAAATGCGAGAGCGGCCTCATCGCTTCCTGCGAGGCCAAGGCCGTGGGCAAGAACGGCAAGGCGCTGACCGGCGCGGCGAAAAAATCATTCATGAAAAAGTGCGAGGCCGAGGGTGCCAAATAAGCGCCCAACAAGCGATCGATCGCCCAACTCCACAGCCGGCCCCGCGCCGGCTTTTTTCACTCATTCCATTTTTATTCACCCGGCAATTAAATATCGTCATTCTGCGCGGAGCGAAGCGT
>WQUQ01000349.1 GCA_009782025.1 Desulfobulbus sp.
ACTTTCTCGAAAGAAATGTCACATAACGATGCCGGAAGATTAGCTCTGGGAGCGGGTTTCACAAGCACCGCACCGACATTGTTGGCGAGAAGGTTAGTATTGTCGAGACACCAGAGCGCCAGCGCCGGGTCGAGCGAGACGGCGGCGAAGGAATTGACGGTCAGGCCGATCGGCTGCCCGTCGGGATCGAGCGCCGTGACGATGGCAACCCCGGTGGCGAAGCGCCCCGGAGCATTGCGCAAGGATCGGGTAGCGAGGGTGGCGTCGCTCATGGCGAGGATTCGGGAGACGGCGAAAAAACCTCGTATTATCTGCACTCCCGCCGTTCACGTCGAGACAGCGTTTGACCGATTCTCCCTCCTTCGCCGACCGCCTGGTTGCCTGGCAGAAAACCGCAGGACGCCGCGATCTGCCTTGGCAGAACAGCCGCGATCCGTACCGGGTCTGGCTGTCCGAGATCATGTTGCAGCAGACTCAGGTGGCGACAGTGATTCCTTACTATCAGCGCTTTCTCGCCCGTTTTCCCGACATCCGGGCGCTGGCTGCGGCGGCGGTCGGAACGGTGATGGAACATTGGGCCGGACTGGGCTACTACGCCCGGGCGCGTAACCTGCATCGCTGTGCGCAGGAAATCGTTGCTTGCCACGCTGGCCGGTTTCCCGCCACGGCGGCGGCGCTGGAGGAATTGCCGGGCATCGGCCGGTCGACGGCGGCGGCCGTGGCGGCCTTCGCTTTCGGCGAACGAGCGGCGATTCTCGATGGCAATGTCAAGCGCGTGCTGTGCCGTCATTTCGCTATCGACGGTTTTCCCGGCGCGGCAGCGGTGCATCGCCAGCTTTGGCAACTGGCCGAAAATCTGCTGCCACAACATGACATCGAAGCCTACACGCAGGGGCTGATGGATCTCGGCGCCGGCATCTGCACGCGCCGCCGTCCGGTCTGTGAACGCTGCCCGCTGACGGTTGACTGTCAGGCGCGCCAGCAGGGACGGCAGGCCGTATTGCCGGCGGCGCGGCCACGGTCGGCGCTGCCGGAGCGCACGGCAACCTTTGTGCTGTTGCGCGACGGCGGGCGCTTGTTGCTGGAGCGGCGACCGCCAATCGGTTTGTGGGGCGGCTTGCTGGCGCCACCGGAAGGCGCTGTCGACGCGGTTTTGATACGGCTCGGATTGCGGGCGCGGGCTTGCCGGCCGCTGCCGCCGCTGCGCCACACGTTGACGCACTTTCGCCTGACGCTGGAGCCGGTGCTGTGTGATGTCGAGGCGTCGCCACGGCTGGCTGAACCCGGCTACGAGTGGGTGGCGCTGGAACAGGCGGCGACGGCCGGCGTCCCGACGCCGATCGGCAAACTGCTCAGGCAGGTTGCCAGCGCTGCGGACTGAGGCCCCAGCGTTCAAAGGTATCGGCATGCACGATCCGGCCGTAGTGGCTGCCGCTGCTGCGCGCCAGGTCGATCAGCGCCGGGGCGACGTACTGGCGGCGAGCGCCGTGGTAGATGACGCGCACGACCGGGCGCAGCAGGTCGTCGTGGTGGATTTCCTCGACCACGGCCAGATGGCCGCTTTCGAGCATGACCAGGGCGCCGATCGGGTAGATGCCGACGGTGCGGATGAAGGCGGCGACCAGTTCGGGGTCGAAATGGCTGCCGCCCTGTTCGTACAGCAGACGTAGCGCCTGCGACGGGGAAATGGCCGGGCGATAGGGGCGATCCGAGGTCAGCGCGTCGTAGGTGTCGGCGATGGCGGCCATCCGCCCGGCGGGGGAAATGTTGGCGCCGGCCATGTGGTAGGGATAGCCGCCGCCGTTGTAGCGTTCGTGGTGTTCGAGGACCACGGCGACCGCCGTCTCGGGCAGGCGGGCGGTGGCTTGCAGCACCGCCAGGCCCTCCTCGACATGGCTCTGGACGAGGGCGTATTCGGATTGCGAGAGCATGCCCGGCTTGGCCGTCAGGCGGGTGTCGATGGCGGCTTCGCCAATATCCTTGACCAGGGCGCCGAGGGCCAGTTTTTCCAGTTCCGGTTCTGCCAATTCCTGCTGATAGCCAAGGGCGGCGACCAGCGCGGTGGTGGCGACGGCGTGCTCGCTGACGTAGGCGTCGCCGCGCTTGAGGCGGGCCAGCGGGGCCAGGGCGTCGCGGTTGCGGCGCACCGATTCGAGCAGTTTGCCGACCGTCGGTTCGAGGCGGGCGACGTCGACTTCGCCGCCACTGCGGGCTGCTTGCATGAGATCGTCGACAACGGTTCCGGCCTCGACGATCAGCCGCGCCGCGCGCCGCCGCTCCTCGCCCAGCGAGACGATGGCCGGCTTGGCTTTCAGGCGCGCCAGACGGTCGCTGAAATGGCGGGCAATCTCGTTGTCGCTGATGCCCATCAACGGCTCGACGACGGGCAGATCGAGGCCCTTGTCGGTGTCGATGCTGACTTCGGTGATGCCTTCCTCGACCAGGCGAACGATCTGCGTCGCGTCATCGACTCTGAATTTGCCCCGCCAGAACGAATGCGCGAGCCAAGGCCGGTGCAGATCCACGACATACATGCCGGGCTGCAACTGATCGATGGCGATGGTGCGGATCACTGCGGTTTGGCCTGTTTTTTTTCGGCCTGCTGCTCAGCCTGCCGCTTCTCGGCCTGCTGTTTTTTTTCGGCGACGCGGGCGGCGTGCTCGGCCTGTCTGCGGCGCAGCTTTTCGGCCTCGGCCGCCTTGCGTTGGGCGCCTTCGGCCGCCCTTTTTTCCTTTTCGGCCCGATGTCTGGCGGCGGTTTCCTCGGCGTTTTGCCGTTCGGCCGCGACCCGGGGGCCGCGCTCCGCCCGGTCGGCCTCGCGCTCCTTGATCTCGGCGGCCCGCTCGATTTCGCGCTGCGCCGCATCCTCGCGCCGGATGTCGCGCTCGATGGCCTCGCCTTCATCCTCCAGACGCCGCGCTTCGAGGATGGCTTGCAGATGTTCGGCCTTGGCGTCGTCAAGGCAGGCATTGACCAAAAAACGCCTGGCGCACTCGGCTTGCTGGCTCTTGAGCAGGGCGTCGGCCCGCTGCCGTCGCGCCGCCGCATCGGCTTTGAGCGCCGCCGCATGGTCGAGCCGTTGCTGGCGCTCGGCCTCGCCTTCCGCCGCGAAGGCCGGCAGGCTGCACAGCGCGGCAAGGGAAAAAATCAGCCAGGCAGCCATTGGTAGGGATCGATTTTCCACTTGTCGAAACTCTCGAAACTGGCGATGCGATCCATCGATTTGGCGAGATCGACGTTTTCCGGGGGAATGTAGTGCAGCCGGCCAGCGTGGTAGAAGATGCGGACGACTGGCGCCAGCAGATTTTTCTCATTCTGCTCGACGACCACGCCGAGGCGCTTGCTTTCGAGCTGAACCAGCGTTCCGGTCGGATAGATGCCGATGGCGCGGATGAAAACCTGCACCAGCCGCGGGTCGAAGTGGTGACTGCTCCATTCGAGCAGCTTCTTGAGCGACTGCGTCGGCGACATGCCCTTGTGATAAACGCGGTCCGAGGAAATCGCATCGTAGACATCGACGATCGACGCCATCTGACCGTAGAGGCTGATTTTCTCGCCGCTCAGTTTGTACGGATAGCCGCTGCCGTCGAAGCGCTCGTGGTGTTCGGCGGTGACCCGCAGCGCGATGTCGGGCAGGTTGGGCGTTTGCTGGAGCGCGGCGATGCTGAGGTCGACGTGTGATTTCATTTGCACGAATTCGTCGTCGCTCAGTTTGCCCGGCTTGTTCAGGATGGCGTCTGGAATGCGCGCCTTGCCGACGTCGTGCAGCAGGCCGCCGAGCGCCATGTCCTTGATGACCGACCGCTCCAGCTTCAAGCCCCGGCCAAAGGCGACCAGCAGCGCGCAGACGCTGACCGAATGCGCGAAAGTATAGTTGTCGTGATTCTTGAGCAGAGCCAGCGGCAGCAGGGCGTCCTGGTTGCGGAAAATGGAATCGACCATGCTCTCGACCAGCGGCTCCATGCGATCGACCTGGATCTGCTGACCGAGGCGGGCGTCGTCCATGATGTTGCGGACGATCTTGTGCGCCTCGCCATGCAGCCGCCGGGCGCGCGCCACTTCTTCCTTGAGCGCCGTGGTCACCGGTTTTTCCGGCCCCTTGCTGGCGATCTCGCTCAAACGCCGGTCGAGATCGGCGTTGACCTCCTGCTGCGTGCGCCCGGCCCAGACATCGGCCCCTTTGACGGTATCGATGTACACCTCGTGGATGCCGAGGCTGACGATCTTGTCCACCGTCGCCTGATCGCGAACCTGAAAGGCGTTGGCGAGAAAGGGATGATCCAGCCAGCCGCAGTTCAGGTCATGGATGTACATGCCCGGCTTGAGCTGGTCGGTGCTGATTTGCTTAATCATGGTTTCATCGGCAGGGGTATCAGGAGATTCTAGCGCATCGGCCCCGCTATAATCGCCCCTTCATGATCGCCCTCCGCCAAGCCACCTTTGCCCGCGCCGGCCGTCCGCTGGTCGTCGAGGCCAGCCTCCAGTTGCATGCCGGGTGGAAAGTCGGTGTCGTCGGCGCCAATGGTTCCGGCAAATCCAGCTTCTTTGCCTTGCTCGCCGGCGAACTGCACGCCGAATCCGGCGATGTTGAGTTGCCGGCCCGTTGGCAAATCGCCCGCGTCGCCCAGGAAACCCCGGCCCTGCCCGACGCCGCCATCGATTTTGTGCTCGACGGCGACGTTGAATTGCGCCGCATCGAGCGCGACCTGGCGGCCGCCGAGGCCGCCGGCGACGGCGAGGCCATCGGCCACCTGCATGCCCGTTATGGCGAAATCGGCGGTTACTCGGCCAAGGCCCGTGTCGCCGAAGTGCTGTACGGGCTGGGCTTTTCCGATGCCGACTTCGGGCGTCCCGTCGCCGATTTTTCCGGCGGCTGGCGAGTCCGCCTCAACCTCGCCCGCGCCCTGTCCTGCCGCGCCGACCTGCTGCTGCTCGACGAGCCGACCAACCACCTCGACCTCGACGCCGTGCTGTGGCTCGAAACATGGCTGAAAAACACGCCGGCGACGCTGCTCTTGATCTCGCACGACCGCGATTTTCTCGACGCCGTCGTCGGCCAGATCCTCGCCATCGAACAGCAGCGCCTGACGCTGACCAGCGGCGGCTATTCCGACTACGAGCGCGCCCGCGCCGCGCGGCTCGCCAATCAGCAGGCCGCCTTCGCCGCGCAGCAGCGCGAAATCGCCCATCTCAACAGCTATATCGAGCGCTTTCGCGCCAAAGCCACCAAGGCCCGCCAGGCGCAGAGCCGGATCAAGATGCTGGAGCGCATGGAAACGGTCGCCGCCGCCCATGTCGACTCGCCCTTTCATTTTTCCTTCCGCGTGCCCAACGCCTTGCCCGATCCGCTGCTGGTCATCGAAAAAGCGGCCGCCGGTTACGCCGGGCGGCAGATTCTCGCCAACATTTCGCTGACCCTGCGCCCCGGCTGCCGCATCGGCCTGCTCGGCCGCAACGGCGCCGGCAAATCGACGCTCATCAAACTGCTGGCCGGCGCGCTGGCCCAGCAAGGCGGCGAAAGGAAGGAAGCCAGGGCGCTCAATATCGGCTACTTCGCCCAGCATCAACTCGAACAACTGCGCCCCGACGAATCGCCGCTGCAACACCTGCAACGCCAGGAACCGATGACGCCGGAACAGGAATTGCGCGACTACCTGGGCGGCTTCGATTTCAGGGGCGAGATGGCGACGCGCGCCGTCGCGCCCTTCTCCGGCGGCGAAAAATCGCGTCTGGCGCTGGCCCTCTTGATTCGCAACAAGCCCAATCTCTTGCTGCTCGACGAGCCGACCAACCACCTCGATCTCGAAATGCGCGAGGCGCTGACCTTCGCCCTGCAAGATTACGAAGGCGGCATGGTCATCGTCTCGCACGACCGCCACCTGCTGCGCACCTGCGCCGACGACCTGCTGCTCGTCGCCGCTGGCCAGGTCGCCGCCTTCGACGGCGATCTCGACGACTATGCCGCCTGGCTGGCCAGCCGGCGCAGCGGCGAAAAAGCGCCGCCGCCGGCCATCGCCGCCGAAAAGAGCGAGCGCCAGCAACAGCGGGCCGAAACCCGAGCCAGCCGGCAAGCCTTGCTCGCCCAGCGCCGCCCGCTGCTCAAGGAAATCGAGCAACTGGAAAAACAACTCGCCGGCTGGAACGAGGACAAGGGGGCGCTGGAAGCGCAATTCGCCGATCCCGGGTTTTATGCCGCGGTCGACCGGGAAAAGAGCGAGGAACTGCACCGTCAGGCCGCCGCCCTCGGCGAACAGATCGAAGCGGCGGAACTGCGCTGGCTGGAAGTCCACGAGGCGCTGGAAGCCCTGCCGGCGCCGGATTGAGACAGCCACCCGGCAGTGGACAAAAAATGCCGCGGGCAGCATCCTAGCGGCTATTGACTGACCCTGCCGTAGAACCCATAAAGCCATGAATCTTGCCGATCTGCTGCGCTTTAAACACGTCGCCATCCAGTGCCACGACAACCCTGACGCCGACGCCATCGCCGCCGGTTTCGGGCTATATACCTATTTCATGGCCCGAGGGATCGAAACCGTGCTTTTCCATGGCGGGAAGGCGCCGGTGGTCAAGCCCAATCTGGTCAAAATGCTGACGCTCTGCGGCATTCCCCTGGTGCATCAGGCGGCAAGCCGCGATTGGCCGGGCCTCTTGATTACCGTGGATTGCCAGTATGGCGCGGGCAATGTTTCGCCCATGCGCGGCGCCGAGGTGGCGGTCATCGACCACCATGTCCTGGAATGTCCGATGCCGGTTCTGTATGACGTTCGCCCCTATCTCGGCTCCTGCTCGACCCTGGTCTGGCTCCTGATGCGGGAGGCCGGCTTCCGCCTGGAAGAAATCGGGCCGCAACGGGGCGGCGCGCTGGTGACGGCCCTGTACTATGGCCTGTACACCGATACCTTGTTTTTCGCCGAGGTCAGGCACCCCCTCGACCGCGACCTGCGCGATGTGGACGGCGTCGTCGAGCCGATCATCCGCTCCCTGAGAAAATCCAACCTGTCGCTGGACGATCTGTCCATTGCCTCGACCGCCCTGGCCAAATTGCGCTTCGATCCCCAGGGCGGCTTTGCCCTGGTCGGCGCGCAGCCCTGCGACCCCAACATCCTCGGTTTCATCAGCGATCTCGTCCTGCAAGTGGATGCCGTGGAGATCGCCGTCGCCTGGTGTGAAACGCAACTGGGTATCAAATATTCCGTGCGTTCCCTGGTCAGGGATTGCAAGGCTTCCGACCTGGCCGTCTGGCTCGCCGGCGAACTCGGCTCCGGCGGCGGTCACGCGGAAAAATCCGGCGGCTGGATCAGCGGGCATCACTACAGCGAACACCTGCCGAACCTCAGCCATGCCGACTACTTCGGCCGCCGGCTGCGCGACTACCTGGCCGCCTATACCGTCATCGACTGCGCCGCCGCGTCCGCGGCGAAGGACGCGCTGCCCGCAGAAATGACCCGGCGGGCGCAGTGTTATACCCGGCGCCCCCTGCGTCTGGCCTATGTGCCCGCCGAGGCCTTGCCGCGCGGCTCTTCGCTGCAAATCCGCATGCTCGAAGGCGACATCAGCCTGGCCATCGAGGCGGATACCTGTCTGATGATCGGCCTGCTCGGCGAGGTCTACCCCATCTCCAGCGCCGCCTTCCATAGCGCGTACCGCCCTCTCGACACGCCCCTGCAACTGACCCTGCCGTACACGCCCAGCGTGCTTGATAAAACGACGGGAATCCGCCGCTCTCTGGACAACGTCGCCCGCCCCTGTCTGCGCCTGGGCGGCGGCGTGGTGCGCGCAGTGCGTCTGGAGCAAGGGGTCAAAGTCTTCACCCGCTGGGACCCGGACAATTATTTCAAGGGCGAAAAGGACGATTGGCTGGTTTGGTCGGAGGACGATCCCACGGACATCTACGTCGTCACCGCGCCGCTCTTTCCCTTGCTGTACGCCGAAGAAACCGTGGAAACCAATGACGGGAGCGAAGTGCGCGACTACGCCGGCGTCGATGTGGCGGCGCAGCCCGGCGCGGTGCGGGTGCGCAAGAAACCGATCACCGTGACGGCGCATGTCGCGCCGCAAGCCGGCATCGCCGCCACCCGCGAAGGGGCCGTCCCCTACGCCATCGGCGATGTGCTGGTCAGCGGCGTCGATGGCGAAACATGGCCCGTGCGCCCGGCGCATTTCGCCGCCGCCTACGCCCCCCAGCCTCCGCTGCAAGCGGGACAGGACGGCGTCTATCTGGCGCAATCGTGCGAAGCCGACGCCCTGTGCATGCCCGCCATCTTTTGCCTGAGCCTGAATAACGGCGGCTTGTTGTGGGGGCAGCGCGGCGACTGGTTGATCCAGCATGACGACGGAGAATACGGCATCGTCGGCGCGGCGCTGTTCGCCGCCACCTATGACATCCTGCACGCC
>WQUQ01000350.1 GCA_009782025.1 Desulfobulbus sp.
CCCCATCAACCGTCAGTGGAGCATCAACCGCCGCCAAAGACAGCGGCGCTAAAGCTGACCGGCTAAAGCCGGTGGTTTCAACCTTGGAGATGGAAATCAACCGATCACTTTGTCGGCTTCGCTTGCCGTGCAACCGCACTGTCTGCGCTTCGCCTTCGCGTGCTCGGCTGATTTGAAAATGGAATTACAAGAAAATGCTCTAATTCCCTTCCGCCACCATCCTGATCGCGCCACAGGGGCATTCGGTGGCGCAGATGCCGCAGCCTTTGCAGTAGTCGAGGTTGAAGCGGAAGCGTTGGCCGGGGCCGAGTTTGATGACGGCGTTGTCGGGGCAGACGCCGTAGCAGTTGTCGCACTCGAAGCAGTTGCCGCAAGAGAGGCAGCGGCGCGCTTCGAATTGCGCGTTGTCCTCGTTTAAGCCCTGCACGATTTCGTCGAAATTGGACTGGCGGCGGATGATGTCGAGCACGGGCCGCACCTGGCGCGGCGCTTCGGAGTAGTACCAGGGATTGAGCTTGTCGAAGGTGGCGACTTCGTGCTTGGGCGGCGGCGCGTAGGTCTGGCCGGCCAGCCAGGCGTCGATGTGGCGCGCGGCTTTTTTGCCGTGGCCGACGGCGACGGTGACGGTGCGCTCGGAGGGCACCATGTCGCCGCCGGCGAAGATGCCGGCGTGGCCGGTCATCATGTTCGGGCCGACTTGCACGACGCCATCCCTGATTTCCAGTCCCGGCACGCCTTCGAGGAGGCCCAGGTCGACGTCCTGGCCGAGCGCCAGGACCACGGAATCGGCGGCCAGCTTTTCGAATTCGCCGGTCGGCTGCGGGAAGCCCTTGTCGTCGAGGGCCATTTTTTCGATGGTGATTTCGCCTTCGCCCGCCTGCTTGATGGTCGATAGCCATTTGACCATCACGCCTTCCTGCAGGGCTTCCTCGATTTCGGATTCATGCGCCGGCGCTTTTTCGCGCGTGCGCCGGTAGACGATGATGGCTTCTTCGGCGCCCATGCGCTTGGCGGTGCGGGCGACATCGAGGGCCGTGTTGCCGCCGCCGTAGACGACGACGCGCCGGCCGAGCATGGGTTTGTCCTCGCCTTCCATCGAGCGCAGCACCGAGACGGCGTCGACGATGTGCGTGGCGTCACTGGCCGGGATATAGGCCCGCTTGCCGATGTGCGCGCCGACGGCGAGAAAGACGGCGTCGAAACGCCCTTCCCGCATGGCGGCGGCGATGTTGGCGACCTTGGCGTCGAGTTTGAGGGTGACGCCGAGATCGAGGATGCGCTGGACTTCGGCGTCGATGATGTCGCGCGGCAGGCGGTATTTGGGGATGCCGAAGCGCATCATGCCGCCGGCGCAGGGGCCGGCTTCGTGGATTTCCACGGCATGACCGAAACGCGCCAGATGGTAGGCGGCCGACAGCCCCGACGGCCCCGCGCCGACGACCAGCACGCGCTTGCCGCTGGCCTGTTCGGGTTTGGTGAACGCCCAGCCGCGCCGGATCGCCTCGTCGCCGAGAAAACGCTCGACGCCGTTGATATTGACGGCGGCATCGACGAACTGCCGGTTGCAGGCGCCCTGGCAGGGGCGGTAGCAGACGCGGCCCATGATGGCGGGCAGCGGATTGTTCTCGACCAGCACGCGCCAGGCGTGTTCGTAATCGCCGCTTTCGGCGTGGTAGAGCCAGCCCTGGATGTTCTCGCCGGCCGGGCAGGTGGCGTTGCACGGCGGCAGCCGGTCGACATAGAGCGGGCGGACGGTGCGCCAGGAGCCGGTCTTGTTGGCCAGCGAGGAGCCGGGATCGAGTGTGATGGCGAAGGGTTTTTCCATGATCTCAGCCCTCTTGCAGCAAATCGTATTTGCCGATGTTGCTGTCGGCCAGCGCCTGTAGCCGGGCGATGACGTCGACCTGCGGCGGGTTGCCGAACAGATGCGCGTAGCGTTTTTGCGGCTTCAGGTATTCCTCGACCGGCAGCGCGCGGCGGATGGGCAGCACCGATTTGATTTCGCCGTGCTCGGCCTCGAATACCGGGAACACGCCGGTTTCCTTCGCCAGGCGCGCAATCTTGATCGTCTCGTTTGAATTCGTGCCCCAGCCGAGCGGGCAGGGCACCAGGATGTGGATGTAGCGCGCCCCGTGCAGGCTCATGGCGCGGCGCACCTTGGCTTCGAGATCGCGCAGGTCGGCCACCGTTGCCGTCGCCACATAGGGAATGCCGTGCGCCATCGCAATCGCCGGCAGGAACTTGCCCTGGCCAAAGGCATTGCCCGGCTCGTCGCCGACCGCCATCGTCGTGGCCGTGCGCGCCGCCGGCGGCGTCGCCGAGGAGCGCTGGATGCCGGTGTTCATGTAGCCGCCATTGTCGTAGCAAATGTAGAGCACATCGTCATTGCGCTCGAACAGGCCCGACAGGCAGCCGAAGCCGATGTCGGTAGTGCCGCCGTCGCCGCCCTGGGCGACGACGCGGATGTTACGCCGTTCACCCTGCTGCCGTTTCACCTTCAGCGCGGCGGCGATGCCGGTGGCCACCGCCGCCGTGTTGCCGAACAGCGAATGCAGCCACGGCACCTGCCAGGAGGTTTCCGGGTAGGGCGTCGAGAAAACCTCCAGGCAGCCGGTGGCATTGACGCAGATCAGTCGTCCATTGGTCGCCTCCATCGCCGCGTCGATGGCGTAGCGCGCGCCCAGCGCCTCGCCGCAGCCCTGGCAGGCACGGTGGCCGGAGTTGATCGAGTTGTAGCGTTTTTCCTGCGCCTGCACGCTGCGCTCTTCGGGCGGCAAGAGCCGGTTGCCGACGGTGAAGGTGCCGGTCTGGTAGAACTTGACGGGTTGAAAGCTCATGTCGTCTGCTCCTGCGCCAGTTTGGCCGCGACGACGCCGACATCGCGCAGCATGGCCTCGGCGACCGGGCCGGAGCGGCGCTTGGCGCGTTCCCGCGCCAGTTGCTTGTCGATCAGCGCCTGATTGAGATCGAGGA
>WQUQ01000351.1 GCA_009782025.1 Desulfobulbus sp.
TTCGGGACGACCATTGTGACCGCGCCGCTTTTTGCATCTTCCATCACCAGCCTGCCGCTGCTTTCCAGGGGCAAGGTCCGCGACATTTACGCCGTCGATGCCGGCAAGCTGCTGATCGTCACCACCGACCGCCTGTCGGCCTTCGATGTCATCCTGCCCGATCCGATTCCAAGGAAGGGCGAGGTGCTGCAAGCCGTCGCCAATTTCTGGTTCGAGAAGCTCGGCCATATCGTGCCCAACCAGTTGACCGGCATCGATCCCGAATCGGTGGTCGCCGCCGATGAGCGCGGGCAGGTGCGCGGCCGCGCCGTCGTCGTCAAGCGTCTGAAGCCGTTGCCGATCGAGGCCGTGGTGCGCGGTTATGTGATCGGTTCGGGCTGGAAGGATTACCAGCAGACCGGGGCCATCTGCGGCATCGCCCTGCCGGCCGGCCTGAAGCTGGCGCAGAAGCTGCCGCAGCCGATTTTCACCCCGGCGACCAAGGCCGAAGTCGGCGACCACGACGAGAACGTCTCCTTCGAGCAGGCTGCCGCCAACTGCGATGCGGCGCTCAACGAGGCGCTGCGCGGCACCGGCAAAAGCGGCGCGCAACTGTGCGCCGAGGCCCGCGACGCGGCCATCCGGCTGTACCGGGAAGCCTCGGATTATGCGGCGACGCGCGGCATCCTCATCGCCGACACCAAGTTCGAGTTCGGCATCGACGCCGCCGGCGCGCTGCACCTGATCGACGAGGCGCTGACGCCGGATTCTTCGCGCTTCTGGCCGGCCGACCAGTATCGGGAGGGCGTGAATCCGCCTTCCTACGACAAGCAGTATGTGCGCGATTATCTGGAAACCCTGGACTGGGGCAAGAAGGCGCCCGGCCCGAAGCTGCCCGCCGAAGTCATCGCCCGCACCAGCGCCAAGTATCTCGAAGCCTGCGAGAAGCTGACCGGGCGGGCGTTGTAATTCCAGCTCTCGTTCAAAACAGTTCCCGAAACCGTCATTCCCGCTTGCGTGGGAATGGCGGTGCGCATTTGTCATTGAAGTAGAAATGGAATGAGATGACCGAATCCCCCAATCCGCTGCTCGATTTCACCGACCTGCCCCGCTTCGACCTGATCCAGCCCGGACACGTCAAGCCGGCCGTCACCCAACTGCTTGCCGAAGGCCGGGCGCTGGTCGAGCGCCTGACCGCCGAGTCCACGCCGCCCACCTGGACGGATTTCGCCGGCGCGCTGGCGCTCGGCCTCGAACCGCTCGGCCGCGCCTGGGGCGTGGTCGGCCATCTGCATTCGGTCAACGACGTGCCGGCCTGGCGCGAGGCGTACAACGAGATGCTGCCGGAAATCTCGCGCTTCTACAGCGAACTCGGTCAGAACCTGAAGCTGTTCGACAAGTACCGCGTCCTGAAGGCCGGCCCGGCGTACGCGGCGCTATCGCGCGAACAAAAGCGGATCGTCGATAACGAGATCCGCGACTTCCGCCTGTCCGGCGCGGAATTGCCGGAGGAACAGAAGCCGCGCTACCAGGCGATCATGGAAGAACTGTCGCAACTGGCGGCCCGGTTCTCGGAAAACCTGCTGGATGCGACCAACGCCTTCGCCGAGATCGTCAGCGACGAGACGCTGCTCGCCGGCCTGCCGGATTACGCTATCGAGGCGGCCCGCGAAGCGGCGCAGACAGCCGGCACGGGCGACGAAAAAGCGGGCTGGAAATTCACGCTGCATGCGCCGTCCTACGGGCCGGTGATGCAGTATGCCGACAACCGCGAGTTGCGCGAGCGTCTGTACCGCGCCCACGCCACCCGCGCCGCCGAGTTCGCCGATGGTTCGAGCAAGCCGGAATGGGACAATACGCCGGTCATTCAGCGTCTGCTCGAATTGCGCGCCGAGGAAGCGCGGATGCTCGGCTTCGCCAATTTCGCCGAGCTTTCCTTGCAGCCCAAAATGGCCGATACGCCGGAACAGGTGCTGCGCTTTCTGCGCGACCTGGCGGCCAAGTCCAGGCCCTTCGCCGAGAAGGACATCGCCGAACTGAAGGCTTTTGCCCGCGACGAGTTGGGCATTACCGATTTTCAGCCCTGGGATGCCGCCTACGCCTCGGAAAAGCTGTTGCAGGCGCGCTATGCCTTCTCCGAGCAGGAAGTGAAGCAGTACTTCAGCGAACCGGCGGTGATCGCCGGGCTGTTCAAGGTCATCGAAAGCCTGTTCGGCGTACGCGTGTTGCCGGACTCGGCCCCGGTCTGGCACGAGGACGTGCGTTTCTTCCGCATCGAAACGCTCGCCGGCGCACTGGTCGGGCAGTTCTACCTCGATCTCTACGCCCGCGAAACCAAGCGCGGCGGGGCGTGGATGGACGAAGCGCGCACCCGTCGCCGGGCCGGGGCCGGCATACAGACGCCAGTCGCCTATCTGAACTGCAATTTCGCCCGCCCGGTCGGCGAGGTTGATGGCAAAAAGCGACCGGCGACCTTCACCCACGACGAAGTCATCACCCTGTTCCACGAAACCGGCCACGGCCTGCATCACCTGCTGACGCGCGGCGAGGAACTGGGCGTTTCGGGCATCCACGGCGTCGAGTGGGATGCCGTCGAGCTGCCCTCGCAATTCATGGAAAATTACTGCTGGGAATGGTCGGTGCTGCAAGGCATGACGGCTCACGTCGACAGCGGCGAGGCGCTGCCGCGCGCCCTCTACGACAAGATGCTGGCGGCCCGGAATTTCCAGAGCGGCATGATGACCGTGCGCCAGATCGAATTCTCGCTGTTCGACATGCTGCTGCACTGCGGCTTCGACCCCGCCGGCCCGCGCGGCGTCATGGAACTGCTCGACGAGGTGCGCGCCGAAGTGGCGGTGCTGATTCCGCCGCCCTGGCATCGCTTCCCCAACAGTTTCTCGCACATCTTCGGCGGCGGCTACGCGGCGGGCTATTACAGCTACAAATGGGCGGAAGTGCTCTCCGCCGACGCCTACGCCGCCTTCGAGGAAGCGGGCGATCCCTTCGATGCCAAAACCGGCCAACGCTTTCTCGACGAAATCCTGGCCATCGGCGGCGCCCGTCCGGCGCTTGAATCCTTCCGCGCCTTTCGCGGCCGTGAGCCGAGTGTGGACGCATTGCTGCGCCATAGCGGTATGATTAGCGGGTAGCAGCAATCCCGAGGAGAATCCGATGCGCTTTCTGCTTGTTCTGTGCCTGGCGCTCATGAGCGCCGCCGTTTCCGCCGAGACCTACCGCTGGGTCGATCCTTCCGGTCGCGTCATCATTTCCGACACGCCGCCGCCGGGCAAGGTCAAGGCTCTGCGCCAGACCGGCGAGGCCGGAGCGGCGGCCAGCAGTGAGGAAATGCCCTTCGCCGTGCGCAAGGCGCGCGAGAATTTCCCGGTGACCCTGTATACCGCGGCCGACTGCGTCACCGAATGCAAGCAGGCGCGCGATCTGCTCAACAGCCGCGGCGTGCCCTTCACTGAAAAAATGCTGCAAAAAGCCGAGGATGCCAACGAGCTGAAAGCGCTGGTGGGGGACGTTTTCGTTCCGTCATTGAGAGTCGGTAATCAAAGCTTCCGCGGCTTCGAGGCCACCGCCTACAACAACCTGCTCGACCTGGCGGGTTATCCGAAAACGGCGGCTTACGGCAGCAAACCCGCCGGCGGCCTGCCAGCGGCGACGGAAGCGAAACCCGAGAGCACGCCGACGCCAGCAGGCAACTGAGGGCGACCCGTCGTGTGCAAGGCGCAGCCTAGCCTTTCGCCTCCACCCGGCGCGAGGTCTTTTTGACCAGGCCGGTTGCCGTGTCGAAATGCACCATGAAATAGGTTTCGTCCATCACCGGCATGCCTTCGATCCGCCATTCCCAGACCTCCTCGCCCAGATTGCGGAAAGTCGTGCGCGAACCCGGCGCGCCGAGCAGACGGCGGATTTGCTCGCGGCTCATGCCGGGCTGGACGCGGGCGTAGTTGGCGTCGTTCAACACCTGATCGAGGCGGCTGACGACCTGCTGCCGGTCGAAGCTGATCATGTAGCAATGCACGCCGTTCGGCTGCCGGCTGTATTCCCAGGTGGCGGTGCCGTCATCGTTGTCGTAGCGGTAGCCCGGTTCGCCCATGCGTTCGAGCACTTCGGCGGCGGTGGTGATGCCGGGCTGGATTTGCGGCAGGTTGATGGCGTCGCAGGCGGGCAACAGGGCCGCCGTCAGCAGGCTGACGAGGGTGGCGAATAATCCGGGCTTGGTCATGTGAAGTGAACTCCAGTGATCGGGTACGGCTGCCGGCGATCAGCCGCTCAGGCGCTCCAGGCATCGCCGGTCGCGTTTGGTCGGCCGACCGTGGAGATCGGCCGCCGGTTCAACGCTGAATTTACGCCGCAGCCGCTCGGCTTCGCGGGCGGCGATGCTCTCTGGCGTTTCTTCATAAAGCTGGCGCGCTACGCTGGCCGGCCCGCGTTTTTCGGAGAGGGCGAGAACCGTCACCTGCCAGCGGCTATCGCCATGGGCAATGTCGAGCCGATCGCCCGTTTTGACCTCGCGCGCCGGCTTGGTCGGCTCGTCATTGAGCTTGATCTTGCCGCCGCCAACCGCCTCGCTGGCCAGGCTGCGCGTCTTGAAGAAACGCGCGGCCCACAGCCATTTGTCGACGCGGATTCCGCCCACTGCGCACTCACCGCGGCAATACGGATTCGCCGGCGTAAAGCTGTTCGACCGTTTCGCGCTGGCGGATGACGTGCACCGCCGCGCCATCGACCATGACCTCGACGGCGCGCGGCCGGACGTTGTAATTCGAGGCCATGGACATGCCGTAAGCGCCGGCCGACATCACCGCCAGCAGGTCGCCCGGCTCGATGGCGAGCGAGCGCGCCTGGCCGAGAAAGTCGCCGGTTTCGCAGATCGGGCCGACCACGTCGTAAGCGCGGGCGGGGCCGGGGCGCGGCGTGACCGGCAGGATGTCGTGCCAGGCGTCGTACAGCGCCGGGCGCAGCAGGTCGTTCATGGCCGCGTCGATGATGGCGAAATCCTTGGTTTCGCCGTGCTTGAGGTATTCGACGCGGGTCAGCAGCAGGCCGGCGTTGCCGACCAGGCGGCGGCCCGGTTCGAGCACGACCTGCAAACCGCGACCGGCCAGCTTGTCGAGCAGCGGATTGAGGTAGGCGGCGACGGTCGGCTGCACCTGGTCCTCGCGGTATTTGATGCCAAGGCCGCCGCCCAGGTCGACATGATGGATGGCGATGCCTGCGGCCGCCAATTGGTCGATCAGAGCCAGAATGCGGTCGAGGGCCTCGGCGAAGGGCGAGGGGTCGAGCAGTTGCGAGCCGATGTGGCAGTCGATGCCGGTCACCGCGATATGCGGCAGCGCCGCCGCGCGCCGGTAGAGGGCCAGGGCGTCATCGTAGGCAACGCCGAACTTGGCGGCCTTGAGACCGGTCGAGATGTAGGGATGGGTCTTGGGATCGACGTCGGGATTGACGCGCAGGCTGACCGGGGCCTGCTTGCCAAGCCGGCCGGCGACCTCGTTGAGCCGTTCCAGTTCCGGGATCGATTCGATGTTGAAACAGAAAATGCCGGCGGCCAGCGCCTGTTGCATTTCCGCAACAGTTTTGCCGACGCCGGAAAAAACGACCTTGCGCGGGTCGGCCCCGGCGGCCAGCACCCGTTGCAGTTCGCCGCCGGAAACGATGTCGAAACCGGCGCCGAGGCGGGCGAACAGGTTGAGGATGGCGAGGTTGCCATTGGCCTTGACGGCGTAGCAGACCAGCGCGCCAGCGCCGGCGGGATGGGCGGCGAGAACGTCGTGAAATTCGGAGAGCGAGGCGGTCAGCGCGGCGCGCGAGTAAACGTAGGCAGGCGTGCCGAACTGTTCGGCGATGGTCGGCAAAGCGACGGCTTCGGCGTGCAGAACGCCGTTTTTATGAGCGAAGGAAGTCATGATTTTGCGTGATTGGGGGCGTGCTAACATCCGCCACCGTGGCCGGCTGGCCGCTGCCCAATACCGGCTTCGGCGGCGGGCCGGGCGGCAGTTCGAGCGGCCCCTTGGTGCCGCAGGCGGCAAGGCTCAGGATAATCAGCAAAGCGGCGATTCGGGACATGGATGGGCGCTGGCGGTGAAAGCAGGATGGTATCACGATGGATGACAATGAATTCAGCCGCCAGGCCGCTGCGACGATGACCCGGATCGAGGCGGCGCTCGAAGCCTCGGGGGCGGCGGTCGATTTTGAACTGGCGGCGGGCGGCGTGCTGGAAATCGAGTTCGCCGATGGCGGCAAGATCATCGTCAATCGCCACGGCGTGACGCGCGAAATCTGGGTCGCCGCTCGCGCCGGCGGTTTTCATTTCCGCTGGGATGGGGACGCCTGGCGCGATACCCGCGACGGCCGCGAATTGCTCGCCAGGCTGTCCGAACTCGTCAGCCAGCAGGCTGGCGAGCCGGTCAGGCTGATCTAATCGCTCGGCGGCAGGTTGAAGTTGGCCGCCGGCAGATCGCCCGGCGCTTCCTCCTCGGTCGGGGCCTTGCCCATGTTTTCGGCGTAAACGTAGTTGCGCTCGCGCCCCTCGCCGAAAGCAATCAGGCCGTCCGGCTGGGTCGGCAACTGGATCGGAACATCCTTCAGCGCCCGCTGCATGTAGCCGATCCAGATCGGCAGCGCCGTCGAGCCGCCGGTCTCGGCGTTGCCGAGCTTCTTCGGCTGGTCGAAACCAACCCAGGCGCAACCGACCACCGTCATCTGGTAGCCGCAGAACCAGGTGTCGACGTATTCATTGGTGGTGCCGGTCTTGCCGGCCAGATCCTGTCGTTTCAACGTCGCCGAGGCGCGGGCGGCGGTGCCGTAGATGGTCACGTCGCGCAGCATCACATCCATCATGAAGGCGTTACGCGGGTCGATGACGCGCAGCGTCTCGTCACCGGCAGGGATGCTGGCCGCCTTGGCGAGCACCTGGTTCTTTTCATCGCGGATTTCGCGCACGATGTAGGGATTGAGCCGGTAACCGCCGTTGGCGAACACCGTGTAAGCCGTCACCATCTGCCACGGCGTGACCGAGCCGGCGCCCAGGGCCATGGTCAGGTAGGGCGGGTGGCGCTCGGGGTCGAAGCCGAAGCGGCTGATGTAGTCCTGGGCGTAGTGAGGGTTGATCGACAGCAGCAGGCGCACCGAAACGAGGTTCTTCGACTTGGCCAGCGCCGTCCGCAACTTCATCGGCCCTTCGTATTTGCCGTCGTAATTGCGCGGCTCCCAGGCCTGCGAGCCGGTCTGGCTGGCGGGAACGACCAACGGACTGTCGTCGACGATGCTGCCGGGGCTGTAGCCCTTTTCCAGCGCGGCGGAATAGATGAAGGGCTTGAAGCTGGAACCGGGCTGCCGCCAGGCCTGCGTCACATGGTTGAACTTGTTGCGGTTGAAGTCGAAGCCGCCGACCAGGGTACGGATCGCGCCGTCCTGCGGCGACAGCGAGACAAAGGCCGATTCCACCTCGGGCAACTGGCTGATCTGCCACTGGCCCTTGTCGTCCTTCAGCAGGCGGATGATGGCGCCGCGCCGCAGGCGCTTGTTCGGCGGCGCCTTGTCATCGAGCATGCGGGCCGCGAATTTCAGCGCGTCGCCGCTCAGCGTCAACGTCTCGCCGCCTTTGCGATAGACCTTCAATTCGCTGGTGCTGGCTGCCAGCACCAGCGCCGGAACCAGATCGTCGGCGTCGTGGATATCCTGCAAGGCGTCGTCCAGAGCTTCATCCTGGTCGGATTTGAAGTCGGCCATGTCGAGGAAGGATTCAGCGCCGCGATAGCCGTGGCGGCGGTCGTAATCCATGACCCCCTTGCGCAGCGCCCTGTAGGCGGCCTCCTGTTCGCTCTTGATGAGCGTGGTGTAGACCTTCATGCCGCGCGAGTAGACGTCGTCCGGGAACTGTTCGGCCGCCAGTTGGCGCGCCATCTCGGCCGCGTACTCGGCATGGACCGAGAACTCGGACAGTTCGCGCTTGATCACCAGCGGTTCCTTGAGCGCCGCTTCATACTGGGCGGCATCGATATGGCGGAGTTCCAGCATCCGGCGCAACACATACTGCTGGCGCTGCCGAGCGCGCGTCGGGTTGACCACCGGATTGTAGATCGACGGCCCCTTGGGCAGGCCGGCCAGCATGGCCGCTTCGGCGATGCTGATGTCCTTCAGCGACTTGCCGAAATAAATCTGGGCGGCGGCCGCGAAACCGTAAGCGCGCTGACCGAGAAACACCTGGTTGATGTAAAGCTCGAAAATCTGATCCTTGCTCAGATTGTTCTCGATCTTGAACGACAGCAGCGCTTCGTACAGCTTGCGGGTGTAGGTTCTCTCGCTGGTCAGGAAGAAATTGCGGGCAACCTGCTGGGTGATGGTCGAAGCCCCCTGGCGCCTGCCGCCGCTCAACACATTGG
>WQUQ01000352.1 GCA_009782025.1 Desulfobulbus sp.
GCGCCGAGGAGAAAAATCGACTCCCAGCCGAAACGATCGAGCAGGGCGCCGCCCAGGGCTGGCGCAACGGCGGGCGTCAGGACGATGCCGAAAATCAGCAGGCCGGAAGCGCGGCCCTGGATTTCCGGCGGAAACAGGCGCAGCAGCGCCAACGTCCCCATCGGTTGCATGACGCCGGCGGCGGCGCCTTGCAGAACACGGGCGACGACGACGAGCGGAAAAGTCGGCGCGAAGACGCCGGCAATGCTGGCCAGCAGAAAAACGCCCACGGCCAAAAGGAAAACGATGCGAAAACCGAGGCGATCCAGCAGCCACGAGGCCGGCAGCATGGCAACGGTCATGGCCGCCAGAAAGCCGGTCATCGCCCACTGCACCTGATCCTGGCCGAGTCCGAAATGCCGGGCCAGCGCCGGAATGGCGACGTTGAAGCTGGAAGTGCACAGCACGCCGGCCATCGTGCCGAGACTGAGGATCAGCATCACGATCCATTTGTAATTCTGGCCGTAACGCGCCGACAGCGCAGCGAAGGAAGGAGGAGGGCGAAACGGGTTCATCCTAAAAACCGTAGTTGGGCGCGCCTGAGCAGGCTGTCATCGGGTGGGCTGGCAAGGCGCGACGACGCGGCAGGCTGATGCCTGCAAGGAGGAGCAACGCCGTCAGCGCGCCTGAGGGCTGCCTGATCGGGCGCGTAGCGGCTTCACCCAAACGGTGACGGTCATCGAAGCCGGAAAAGGGCGCGTTCATACGGATTTCGTAAGGCTTGCAAGCGGTCAACTACGGTTTTTAGGATCCTGGCGGCGCTCACGGGCGCAGTTCGACAGCCATTGGCGGCAGGCGAGGGGGCAAAGCGGGAATTGTAGCCCGCTCCGACCGGGTATGCTGGCGTAGAATGTCGAGAAACAGAAGCAATCATTCAGGCCGGGGGCTAAACGTGAGCAGGGCAAGCCAAGCGATGAACACCACCTTTGAATTCCGCCTGCTCAACGAATTTCAGCGCGATTTTCCGTTGTGCACCGCGCCCTTCGCCGAACTGGCGGCGCGGCTGGGGGTCGCTGAAAAAGCCGTGCTCGGGGCGCTCGAGCGGTTGCGGCTGGAAGGCAAGATTTCCCGCGTCGGCGCGGTGTTTGCCCCGAAGCGCATCGGCGCCTCGACGCTGGCCGCCATGGCGGTGCCGCCGGAGCGGCTGGAAGCCGTGGCGGCGGCGGTCAACCGCTTCCCCGAGGTCAATCACAATTACGAGCGCGAGCATCGCTACAACCTGTGGTTCGTCGTCACCGCCGGCAGCGAGGAGCGGCTGCAAGCCTCGCTCGACGCCATCGCCGAGGCCGCCGGTTATCCGCTGCTGGCCTTGCCCTTGCTCGAAGAATTTCACATCGACCTCGGTTTTCCGCTCGATGGCCAGCCGGGCAAGCAGGTCGCCGCCGCGCATCGGGTAGCGCCGACAGCGCCCATCGACGAAGCCGAGCGGCGTCTGGTTTCGGTGCTGCAAGAAGGGCTGCCGCTGTTCATCCGCCCCTTCGCGCTGATCGCCGAGCGCATCGGCGCTTCCGAATCCGAAGTGCTCGGGCGTATCGGCCGCTGGCTGGAGGAGGGCGCGATCAAGCGCTTCGGCGTCGTCGTCCGCCATCACGAACTGGGTTACCGGGCCAACGCCATGCTGGTGCACGACATCGCCGACGAGCGGGTCGGCGAGATTGGTCGCGCCCTGGCCGAGGAGCCGGCGGTCACGCTGTGCTACCGGCGGCCGCGCGCGCTGCCGGAGTGGCCGTACAACCTGTTCTGCATGATTCACGGCCGCAAACGGGCCGAGGTCGAAGCTACCATCGTCGATCTGCGTCGCCGTCACAGCCTGGAGGATTGCCCGCACGACGTGCTGTTCTCGCTGACCCGCTACAAGCAACAGGGCGCACGCTATGCCTGATTCCATTTTCAAATCAACCGATGACTTTGTCGGCTTCGCTGGCCGGTCAACCGGACTGTCTCTCGCTTCGCCTTCGCGTCCTCGGCTGATTTGAAAATGGAATGAAAATGACTGAACTCGACGCCATCGACCGGCGCTTGATCGACGAATGGCAAGGCGGATTTCCGCTCTGCGCCGAACCGTATGCCGAAGTCGCCGACCAGCTTGGCATCGGCGAGGCCGAATTGTTGCAGCGCCTGGAGCGGCTGCTCAAGCAGCGCGTGCTGACTCGTTTCGGGCCGATGCTTCAGATCGAGCGTATCGGCGGCGCCTTCACGCTGGCCGCGCTGGCCGTGCCGGAAGCGCGCTACGACGAGGTGGCGGCAGAGGTCAACGCGCTGCCGCAAGTCGCCCACAACTACCGCCGCGAGCATGTACTGAACATGTGGTTCGTGCTGGCCACCGAAACGCCGGCCGGCATCGGCGAAGCCATCGTGCGCATCGAGCGGACGACCGGGCTGACAGTGCGCAACTTCCCCAAGGAACGCGAATATTTCGTCGAAATGAAATTGCCGGTGCGGGCATGAGTTCCATCGACGACATCGACCGCGCCCTGATCGTCGCCACCCAGGACGGCCTGCCGCTGGTGTCGCGGCCTTACCACGCCATCGCCGAGCGCCTTGGGCTAGCGCCCGAAGAAGTCATGCGCCGCCTGGCGGCCATGCTGGAAGCCGGCATCATTCGCCGCATCGGCGCGGTGCCCAACCATTACGCCATCGGCTGGACGGCCAACGGCATGACCGTCTGGGACGTGCCGGACGAGGCCATCGACCAAGCCGGCGCCGCCGTCGGCGCGCTCGAATTCGTCACCCACTGCTACCGCCGACCGCGCGCCCTGCCGGAATGGCCCTACAACCTGTTCGCCATGGTGCACGGCAGCACGCGCGACGAGGTCCATGCCAAGGCCAAAATCATCGCCGACCTGCTCGGCAAACGCTGCCGCAACCACGACATCCTGTTCTCATCACGCATTTTGAAGAAAAGCGGTTTGCGTATTTGAAT
>WQUQ01000353.1 GCA_009782025.1 Desulfobulbus sp.
GTCACCATTCGGGTGAGGTCGCTACGCACCCGATCAGGCCGCCCTCGGGCGCGCTGGCGGCGTTGCTCCTCCTTGCAGGCGCGAGCCTGCCGCGTCGTCGCGCCTTGCCAGCCCGCCCGATGCCGACCTGCTCGGGCGCGTCCAACTACGGTTTTTAGGTTGAAAAGCCGCTCATGAACATCGTCATTCTCGCTGCCGGCCAGGGCAAGCGCATGCATTCCAACCTGCCCAAGGTGTTGCACCCGATTGCCGGCAAGGCGCTGGCCCAGCACGTGATCGACACCGCGCGCAGCCTCGCGCCGGAAAAACTGGTGGTCGTCTATGGTCACGGCGGCGATGTCGTCCGCGCCACGCTGGCCGCGCCCGACATCGCCTGGGCCGAGCAGGCCCGGCAACTGGGCACCGGCCATGCCGTCGCGCAGGCCCTGCCGCATTTGGGACCTGCCGCACAGACACTGGTTTTATACGGCGATGTGCCGCTGACCACGGCGGCGACGCTCAAACGCCTGCTCCAGGCCGGCAAGGATGGCCTGGCGATTCTCACCGTCGATCTTGCCGATCCGAGCGGCTACGGCCGCATCGTCCGCGACGAGTCCGGCCAGGTGCGGCGCATCGTCGAGCAGAAGGACGCAACTGAAGCCGAGAAGGCGATCCGCGAGATCAATACCGGCATCATGGTCATGCCGACCGCACGCCTCTCCGAGTGGATGGGCAAGCTGAAAAACGACAACGCCCAGGGCGAGTATTACCTGACCGACATCGTCGCCCTGGCCGTGGCCGAGGGTCTGCCGGTGCGCACTGCGCAGCCGGAGGGCGAGTGGGAAGTGCTCGGCGTCAACAGCAAGGTGCAACTGGCCGAACTGGAGCGCCAGCACCAGCGCAACCTGGCAGGGCTTCTGCTGGTCGCCGGCGTGCGCCTCGCTGACCCCGAGCGCATCGACATCCGCGGCGAACTGAGCCACGGGCGCGACGTGTTCGTCGATGTCGGCTGCGTATTCGAGGGCCGGGTCGAACTGGCCGACGCCGTCGAGGTCGGCCCCTACTGCGTGCTGAAGAACGTCAAGGTCGGGGCCGGCACGCGCATCGCCGCCTTCTGCCATTTCGAGGACGCGGTGATCGGCCCGGACGGCGCGCTCGGCCCCTACGCGCGGCTGCGCCCCGGCACCGAACTGGGGCCGGAGGTGCATGTCGGCAATTTCGTCGAGATCAAGAAAAGCGTCATCGGCGCGCAATCCAAGGCCAATCATCTGGCCTATATCGGCGACGCCGAGATCGGCCAGCGGGTCAATGTCGGGGCCGGCACGATTACCTGCAACTACGACGGGGCCAACAAGTTCAAGACGGTCATCGAGGATGATGTTTTCATCGGTTCCGATACGCAACTCGTTGCCCCGGTGCGCGTCGGGCGCGGCGCGACGCTCGGGGCCGGGACGACGCTGACCAAGGATGCGCCGGCTGGCGAACTGACCTTCTCCCGCCCCCGGCAGGTCACCTTGAGCGGCTGGCAACGGCCGCAGAAAGCAAAGAAGTAATGGACGCCTGGTTTCTCGCCTTCATCATGACCGTCGCCCTTTTGATCGCCGTCGGCGGCGCATTGGTGCTGGTCGGCTATCTCGGCACGCTGCCGGCTTCCTTCGATGCCGGCTGGCGTTACTGGCTGCCGGCCATGCTGCTGCCGGTTCTCGGCCCGCTGTGGTTCGCCAGCCGCCATTGGCGCGATTTCGCCAAGCCCGGCAAACAGTTGCTGGGCGGCGTACTGTTGCTGGCCCTGGCGGTCGGTCTGCTCTACGGCGCCGGGCCGCATTTTGTCGACCGCATGGCGGCCGGCGTCAAATGAGCCAACAATTTCCGGTTCCATGAATCTTGACTGCACGCCTCATAGCGGAACTTTCTCCTTTATTGACTGGCTCATCGTGATTCCAGTGCTTCCGCTCCCGGTATTGGTGCTTTTTGATGGCGGGCCGTGGAATATTTCTTGGGGGAAATTGCCGCAGGTTCCTGTAGGGCTGTATTTTCTCTACGCAGCGTATGCAGTCTTTCATGTCTATGGCTGCAATTGGGTGATTCCCGTCCTGTTTTGTGTTGCTGCTGGCTTTTTTATCAATGCTTTTTTGCAGAGGCCAAATCGGTGAACGTAAATTTTCATCCATTGCATGTGTCGCAAGCAGCAAGGTTGGTGGTGAGCGAAGCGAAGCCCAACGTGACACGTCCAATGTTGGGCTGATCCACAATGCTCCAAGCTATCGTTGACGCAGTAAGTGACTTGGCAACATTGATTGCACAACAAGTAGTCGGCTACATTGCGGAACGCTCAAGCATCAAGAAGGATGGCATCGCCTTCTTTCTCGTGAAAATAGTTGTCTCGATCTTTGTTTATTTAGTCGTGGTGGTCGGTATTCCGTTGGCTGTAGTGGTTTTGGTTTTTAAGCTCGCCTTGCCTCTCTTGCTCACATAGTCGAGATAGCGGGTGATTGGGTGTCCCTGTCGGCCTTTCGGCGAAATCGGAGCGGCTTTCTCGTCTCATGCCTGCGCCAAGTCGCCAAGGTGATCGGCAACATCGCCGTCGGCACCCGTTGCATTCACATGGTCGAAATACCCGTACCAGCCGCTGGCCTTGATGCCCGCGAGCAGCGTATCGCGCGCCTGCTGGTCGGGGAGGCGCCAGAGGCCCAGAAAGCGGTGTTCGCTGGCTTGATCGATGTCGGGATCGGTTTCGGCCAATGTCAGGATTTCAATACCCAGGTTGGACAGCTCGTTCATGGCGTTCTGAATGGTGCTCAGGAACTGTTGGCGCTGTTCGGCAGGCAGTGCTTTCCAGGTGGCGTTGGGCGTATAGAGTTCGACGAGATAGTCTGCCCTGCGAAACCCCGAGCTGCCGCATGGACAGTGGTTTTGTTTGACCTTGCAGTACGCCGAATTCCCCCGAGAAGCGTTAAAGGTGAATTGAT
>WQUQ01000354.1 GCA_009782025.1 Desulfobulbus sp.
TAAAAATGGAATAGCCCGGCCAGCAATCAACCCGATACCCAAACGACTGAACGGCATCGCCGGTGACGGCGAAGATGGCGTTGGCGATGGCGGGGGGCATGGCCCGTCGTCAGGATTTCAGCAACTCCTCGCGCGACCCGAGCCAGCGCCGCAGATGCGCTGTGGCCAGGGCGGGATGTCGGGTCAGCATCTCCTCTGCAATCTCCCGCGCCTGTTCGACCAGATCGGCATCCCGATCCAGATCGGCGTAGCGCAGCAGCGGCACGCCGCTCTGGCGCGCGCCAACGAATTCGCCGGGGCCGCGCAACTGCAAATCGCGGCGGGCGATCTCGAAGCCGTCGCTGTGCTCGAAAATGATTTTCAGCCGCTGGCGGGCGGTTTCGCCCAATGGCCCGGCGTAGATCAGCACGCAACTGGATTCGTAACGGCCACGCCCGACCCGGCCGCGCAACTGGTGCAGTTGCGAGAGGCCGAAGCGTTCGGCATGCTCGATGACCATCAGGCTGGCGTTGGGCACGTCGACGCCGACCTCGATCACCGTCGTCGCCACCAGCACGTCGATGTCGCCGGCGGCGAAGGCGGCCATCGCCGCCTGTTTGTCGTCGGCCTTGAGCCGGCCGTGCACCAGGCCGATGCGCAATTCCGGCAAGTCGGCCTGGAGTTGGGCGAAGGTTTCCTCGGCGGTTTGCAGTTGCAGCGCCTCTGATTCCTCGATCAGCGGGCACACCCAATAGGCTTGACGGCCCTCCTCGACATGCTTTTTGACGAAACCAACCACGTCGGCGCGGCGGTTGTCGGCGACCAGCCGGGTCTTGACCGGCGTGCGGCCGGGCGGCAGTTCGTCGAGCACGGTGACATCGAGGTCGGCGTAATAACTCATGGCCAGCGTGCGCGGAATCGGCGTTGCCGACATCATCAACTGGTGCGGATTCTCGCCCTTCTGGCGCAGCGCCAGGCGCTGGGCGACGCCGAAGCGGTGCTGCTCGTCGACGATGGCGAGGCCGAGGCGGGCGAAATCGACGCCTTCCTGAATCAGCGCATGGGTGCCGACCACCAGTTGCGCTTCGCTGGCGGCGGCGGCCAACTGCGCCCGCTTGACCTTGCCCTTGAGGCTGCCGGAAAGCCAGGCGACGCGCACGCCGAGCGGTTCCAGCCAGTCGCGCAGCTTCAGGTAATGCTGCTCGGCGAGGATTTCGGTCGGGGCCATGAAGGCCGCCTGCCAGCCGGCGGAAATCGCCTGGCAGGCGGCCAGCGCGGCGACGATGGTCTTGCCCGCGCCGACATCGCCCTGCAACAGGCGCTGCATCGGGTAGGGCCGGGCGAGATCGTTGCTGATTTCCATCGTCGCCCGCTGCTGTGCGCCGGTCAGACCAAAAGGCAGGCTGGCGAGCAGGCGAGCAGCGAGATCGTCTTGCGGATGCAACTCCGGCGCGCCCTGGTCGCGGCGGGCGAGATAAGCGCGGCGTAGCGATAGCTGCTGGGCCAGCACCTCGTCGAACTTGAGCCGCCGCCAGGCCGGGTGCTGGCGCGCCTCCAGGGCGTCGCGGTCGGCATCTGGCGGCGGCGTGTGGAGAAAACGCAGGCTGCGCGCAAAGCCGGCCAGTTTCAAACGCTGGCGCAGGTCATCGGGCAGGGTGTCGGCCAGCGCGTTGGTCAACTCGGCTTCGGCCAAGGCGGCCCCGATCAGCTTCTGCAAGGTCGCATTGCCGACTCCGGCGGTCGTCGGATAAACCGGTGTCAAGGCCGCCGGCAGCGGCTCGCCCGGCGCAACTTGACGCCAGCGGGGATGCACCATCTCCAGCCCGAAAAAGCCGCCGCGCGCCTCGCCGAAAACGCGAATGCGCGCGCCTTCGGCCAGCATCGCCTGCTGGCTCGGATAGAAGTTGAGAAAGCGCAAGGTGATTTCGCCGCTGGCATCGGCGGCCCGCGCCACCAGTTGCCGGCGCGGGCGAAACTGCACTTCGCTGTGCACAACGGTCAATTCCAACTGCACCGGCTCGCCGCCCAGAGCGCGTTCTACCAGGGTCAGGCGCGTTTCGTCCTCATAGCGCAGCGGCAGATGCAGCAGCAAATCGGCCTCGCTGTAGAGGCCGATTTTGGCGAGTTTCTTGCGCAACGCCTCGGCGGCGCGGATGGGGGCCGGTACGCCGCCTGTTTTCATCGCCGGCTCAAGCGGTCATCGCCACGGCAGTGGCCTGATTCCATTTCCAGATCAAACGATTACTTTGTCGACTTCGCTGGCCGGTCAACCGTACTGTCTGCGCTTCGTCTTCGCGTACTCGCTTAATCTGAAAATGGAATGACATCACATCAGACATTCAACAGCCGCGCCATCGCTTCCGGGTAACGCTGACCGGCGGCGGCGTCGGGCGGGAATATCGCGTCGATTTCGGCCAGTTCCGCCGCGCTGAACGTCACATCGAGCGCACCGAGATTTTCTTCCAGCGCGGCGATGCGGCGCGTTCCCGGAATGGGGATGATCTGCTCGCCTTTGGCCAGCACCCAGGCCAGCGCAAGCTGGGCGGGGGTGCACTGTTTCTGCCCGGCGAGTTGTTTGACCTGCGCGACGAGCGCCAGATTCCTGGCGAAATTTTCGCCCTGAAAACGCGGGCTGGAGCGGCGGTAATCATCGGCGGCGAAATCGTCCTGGCTCTTGATGGCGCCGGTGAGAAAGCCGCGCCCGAGCGGGCTGTAGGGCACGAGGGCGATGCCGAGCCGGGCGCAGGCGGCGAGTTGCCCCTGCTGTTCCGGGTCGCGCGTCCACAGTGAATACTCGTTTTGCAGCGCGGCGATCGGATGCACGGCGTGAGCGCGTTCCAGGGTTTTCACCGAGGCTTCCGAAAGACCGAGGTAGCGCACCTTGCCCTGGCGCACGAGTTCGCTCATGGCGCCGACCGTCTCCTCGATCGGCACGCTGGCGTCGATGCGATGCTGGTAATAAAGGTCGATATGATCGACGCCAAGACGCTTCAGGCTGCCCTCGCAACAGGCGCGCACATAGTCGGGACGGCCATTGACGCCACGCGCCGCCGGGTCGTTCGGATCGCGCACGATGCCGAATTTGGTGGCGAGAAAAACCTGATTGCGCCGTCCGGCAATGGCCTTGCCGACCAGAATTTCATTGGTATGCGGGCCGTAAACGTCGGCGGTGTCGAGCAGCGTGACGCCGAGATCAAGCGCCCGCTGAAGGGTGGCGATGGATTCTCCGTCGTCATGGGCGCCGTAGAAATCGCTCATGCCCATGCAGCCAAGGCCGAGCGCGGAAACGGCAGGGCCGTTGCGGCCCAGCGTGCGAAATTTCATGGTCATCTCCAATGGCAGATCGGGTCAGCCGCCAACAAACATCACCGCATCGGCCTCGACCAGCGCTCCGCGCGGCAGTTCCTTGACGCCGACGGCGGCGCGGGCGGGAAACGGCTCATTGAAATAGCGGGCCATGGTTTCATTGACCTTGGCGAAGTGGCCGAGATCGGTCAGAAAAACGTTGAGCTTGACCACGTCGGCCAATGTTCCGCCCGCCGCCACGGCGACGGCCTTGAGATTGTCGAAAACGCGAACGATTTGCCCGTCGATGCCGTCTACCATCTGCATGGTGGCCGGATCGAGGCCGATCTGCCCGGACAGATACACGGTGTCGCCGACGCGCACGGCTTGCGAATAGGTGCCGATGGCGGCCGGGGCGTTCGGGGTGGCGATGATGGTCCTGGTCATGCTGCTTTCCTGTTTGGAATGACGAAAGCCCGATTGTAGACGTGAAGCTCATGAACCCACGCATCGCATCCCTGGAGAAAATGCTCGGCGGCCCGCGCGACGGCGCGCTGCTGCGCTTCTCGCTGGGCAACGAATACCTGAAAGCCGGCGACCCGGCGCGCGCCAGCGTCTCTTTTCGCGCTGCCGTCGACCGCGACCCGGCTTACTCGGCGGCCTGGAAAGCGCTCGGCAAGGCGCTGGCCGAATCCGGCGACGCCGTCGCCGCGCTGGCCGCCTACGAACAGGGTATCGCCGTCGCCGAACATCGCGGCGACATCCAGGCGGCCAAGGAAATGAAGATTTTTGCGCGGCGCATTCGGGCGGCGCTGGCGGCCAGGTGATTCCATTTCAAAATCAGCCGAGGACGCGAAGGCGAAGCGCAGACAGTACGGTTGTACGGCCAGCGAAGCCGACAAAGTCATCGGTTGATTGGGAAATGGAATATTCAGTCGCGGGCGTGCCACGGCGCGACTTTGAACAACAGCAACATGCCGGGGAAGGCCAGCGCGAAGCAGAGCCAGAAAAAGTTGATCCAGCCCAGGGTTTCAACCAGCCGGCCGGCGGTGGCGTTGATGACGGTGCGCGGCAGGGCCATCAGGCTGGTGAATAGCGCCAGTTGGGTAGCAGTGTAGGCCGGGTGGGTGGCGCGCGCCATGAAGGCGACGAAGGCGGTGGTGCCCAGCCCGACGCCGATCGCTTCGCCGGCGATGACGGCGGCGAGAATGGCCTGGCGGGCGGGGGTGGATTCGCTGGGGCCAACCCAGGCCAGCGCGACAAAGCCGAGAATGCTCACCACCTGCACCACGCCGAACAGCCACAGCGCCCGGTTGATGCCGAGCTTGAGCATCCACAGGCCGCCGAGCATGCCGCCGGCCACCGCGGGCCACAGGCCGGCGTTTTTGGCGATGAGGCCGATTTCCGTTTTGCTGAAGCCCATGTCGAGATAAAACGGCGTGGCCAGCGCGGTGCACAGCGAATCGCCGAGTTTGTAGAAGAACAGAAAGGCGAGCAGCAGCAGCGCCGAACGCAGGCCGTGGCGGCCGAAAAATTCGCGGAAAGGCTCAACCACGCTGTCGCGCAGGGTGCGCGGGCTGCCGGGGGCGATGGGCGGTTCGCGCACGAGTAACGTCATCAGCAAACCCGGCAGCATGAAGGCGGCGGTAATGATGAACACCTGATTCCACGGCAGTTTGTCGGCCAACACCAGGGACAGCGACCCCGGCACCAGCCCGGCGATGCGGTAGGCATTGACGTGAATGGCGTTGCCCAGACCAAGTTCCGCATCGGCCAGGATTTCGCGGCGGAAGGCGTCGAGCGCGATGTCCTGGGTGGCCGAGGCCAGGGCAATCAGCAGGCAAAGCAGGGTAATCGGGTGGCTGAACATCTCGGCGGCGCTCAAGCCCTGCGGCGAAAACTGGCCGAGCCAGGCAATGCCCAGCAGCAACATGACTTGCGTCAGCGCCATCCAGCCCCGGCGACGGCCCAGCCCCGGCAGGGCATAGCGGTCGAGCAGGGGCGACCAGAGAAATTTCCACGTATACGGCAGTTGCACGAGGGCGAACAGGCCGATGGTCGTCAGATCGACCTGATTGCTGCGCAGCCAGGCCGGAATCAGACTGAGCAGCAGATACAGCGGCAGACCGGAGGCGAAACCGGTAAAGATGCAGATGAGCATCCGCCGGTTGCAGAGGGCGGCGAGCCAGGCCGGCATCAGCGCTGTTGGGTCAGGCGGTAGACGGCCAGGCTGCCGAGGAAATTGAGGTCGCGCTCGTCGTCGTTGTCGACCGTCTGGCCGTGTTCGTCGAGCACGCTGCGCTCGCGGATGATGAGGCCCATTTGCTGGCACAGGGCCTCGAAATCGAGGAGCGTAAAGAAACGCACATTGGGCGAGTCGTACCACTGGTAGGGCAGATCTTCGGAGACCGGCATGCGGCCATCGAGCACCGAGCGCAGGTTCTTCCAGTAGGCGAAATTGGGGAAGGAGACGACCGCCTCGCGCCCGACGCGCAGCATCTCAAGCAGGATGCCCTCGGTGTGGCGCACCGTTTGCAGCGTGCGCGACAGCACGACGTGATCGAAAGCCTGATCGGCGAAGACCTCAAGCCCCTTTTCCAGATTGCCCTGGATGATGTTGATGCCGTTTTTGATCGCCGCCAGGATGTTGGCGTCGTCGATTTCGACGCCCCAGCCGCGCACGCCGCGACTGTCGATCAGGTGTTTGAGCAGGCTGCCGTCGCCGCAACCCAAGTCCAGCACCTTGTGCCCCGGCTCGATCCAGCCGGCGATGACATCGAAATCCGGGCGATTCTGGATTGTTGTCATGATCGGCGTCATAGCGTGATGTTCCGCAGCCAGGCGTCGATGACGCCGTGATAGTGGGCGTCCGCCATCAGAAAGGAGTCGTGGCCGAAATTGAGATCGATTTCGGCATAGGAGACGTTGCGGCCATTGGCCAGCAGCGCCGCGACGATTTCCTTCGAGCGGGCCGGGGTGAAGCGCCAGTCGGTGGTGAACGAGGCGATGAGAAAATTGGCCGTGCTGCGCGCCATGGTCGCCGTCAGGTCGCCGTCATCCATGCGCGCCGGGTCGAAATAATCCAGCGCCTTGGTCATCAACAGGTAGGTATTGGCGTCGAAAATGCCGGCGAACTTGTCGCCCTGATAGCGCAGGTAGGATTCGACCTCGAACTCGACATCGAAATCGAAGGTGAAGGAGCCGTTCTTGAGTTCGCGGCCGAATTTCTCGCCCATCTGGTCGTCCGACAGATAGGTGATGTGGCCCAACATGCGCGCCAGGCGCAGGCCGCGCGTCGGCCGCGTGTGGTGCTCGTAATAGTGGCCGCCGTGAAAATCCGGGTCGGTCAGGATGGCCTGGCGGGCGACATCGTTGAAAGCGATGTTCTGCGCCGACAGCTTCGGCGCGGCGGCGATGACAATGGCGTTGCGGATGCGTTCCGGGTAGGTGACGCTCCAGCGCAGCGCCTGCATGCCGCCCAGGCTACCGCCCATGACAACGGCCCAGGCGTCGATGCCGAGCAAATCGGCCAGCCGCGCCTGGGCATGCACCCAGTCGACGACCGCGACCAGCGGAAAATCTGCGCCCCACGGCTTGCCGCTGGCCGGATTGAGCGTCGACGGCCCGGTCGAGCCGTGGCAGCCGCCGAGATTATTGACGCCGACGATGAAGTAGCGGTCGGTATCGAGCGGCCGACCGGGACCGATGAGGTTGTCCCACCAGCCGATGTTCCCAGGCTGATCGGCATAATGACCGGCGACGTGATGGTGGCCGGAAAGCGCGTGGCAGACGAGAATGGCGTTCGATTTGGCGGCATTGAGCGCGCCGTAAGTCTCGTACACCAGATCGTAGGCCGGCAGCACGCCGCCGCTGCGCAGGGCCAGCGGCTGGGCGAAATGGGCGCGTTGCGAATGAACGACGCCGACGGATTGTCCTGGCATGGGCTTTCCTACTTGACCCGCATGCCCGGTTCGGCCCCGGCGTCGGGGGCGAGCAGGAAGATGCCGGGGTTCTGACCGTCGCCATCGGAGGCGGCGAGAACCATGCCTTCCGAGAGGCCGAATTTCATCTTGCGCGGGGCAAGGTTGGCGACCATCACCGTCAGCCGGCCGATCAGCGAGGCCGGGTCATAGGCAGCCTTGATGCCGGCGAAGACGTTGCGCGTGCCGCCGGCGCCCAGATCGAGCGTCAGCCGGACCAGCTTGTCGGCGCCTTCGACCGCTTCGGCGTTGGCGATGCGGGCAACGCGCAGATCGACTTTCATGAAATCGTCGATGGTGCACTGTGGCGTCACGGCTTCGGCTTGCGGCGCGGCGGCGGGCGCTGCCGTTTCCTTGTTGGCGGCGACCAGTTGCTCGATCAGCTTCGGATCGATGCGGGTCATCAGGTGCGTATAGGCGTTGATGCGATGGCCGGCGGGCAGCAGATTCCGGGCGTCGGCCCAAGTCAGCGGGGCGATGTCGAGAAAGGCTTCAACCTTGGCCGCGAGCGCCGGCAGAATCGGCTTCAACAACACGGTGAGCAGGCGGAACAGGTTGAGCGCGTTGCTGCACGCGGCGTGCAATGCGTCGTCCTTGCCGGGCTGTTTGGCCAGTTCCCACGGTTTGACGCTGTCGACGTACTGGTTGGCGGCGTCGGTCAGGGCCATGATTTCGCGCATAGCCTTGGAAAATTCGCGGGCTTCGTACAGTTCGCCGATGCGCCCGGCGGCTTCCTGAATCGCCCGGATCGCCGGCAGATCGGCATCCGCTGCCGCCAGTCGGCCGTCAAAACGCTTGCTGATGAAACCGGCGGCGCGGCTGGCGATATTGACGTATTTTCCGACCAGATCGGCGTTCACCCGGGCGACGAAATCTTCGAGGTTGAGGTCGATGTCCTCCATGCTCGCCGACAATTTGGCGGCGTAGTAGTAGCGCAGCCATTCCGGGTCGAGGCCGGTTTGCAGATAGCTTTCGGCGGTGATGAAGGTGCCGCGCGATTTCGACATCTTGGCCCCGTCCACGGTCAAAAAGCCGTGGGCGAAAATCTTGCTCGGCGTGCGGTAGCCGGCGTGGGCCA
>WQUQ01000355.1 GCA_009782025.1 Desulfobulbus sp.
GACGCATTTCGCCGAGGCCGACGGCGAGCGCGGCATCGCCTGGCAAATGGAGCGCTTGCGCGCCCTGGTCGGCGACTGGCAAGGGCCGCTCAGCCTGGCCCGCAGTTTTGCCCGCAGTTTTGCCAACTCGGCGGCGATTCTGCGTCACCCGGCGGTGCACGGCAACTGGACGCGCCCCGGCCTCATGCTCTACGGTGCCAGCCCCTTCGCCGACCAGAGCGCACAAGCGCTCGGTCTGCGCCCGGCGATGACGCTGGAAAGCCGGATCATCGCCGTACAGGACATCGCCGCCGGCGAGCGCGTCGGTTACGGCGGCATCTTCACCGCGCCGCAGCCGATGCGCCTCGGCATCGTCGCCTGCGGTTATGCCGACGGTTATCCCCGCCACGCCCCGAACGGCACGCCGCTGGCCGTGGCCGGCCGGCGCACCGGCACCGTCGGCCGGGTGTCGATGGACATGCTGGCCTGTGATCTCAGCGCCATGCCGGAGGTCGGCTACGGCGCGCCGGTAACGCTGTGGGGCGAGGGCGAGGGCGGCGTCATGCCGGTCGACGACGTGGCGGCGGCCGCCGGCACCATCGCCTACGAACTATTCTGCGCCATCGCCCGGCGCGTGCCGGTTGTGCTGGAAGAGGGTTAATGGCCAAGGCGCGTTCCCTCTACAGTTGCGGCGAATGCGGCGCGGTCAGCCCGAAGTGGCAGGGTCAGTGCCCCGGCTGCGGGGCGTGGAATACGCTGCTTGAAGGCGTCGCCGAAAAAGCCTCGGGCCATCGTTTCGAGTCGCTGGCTCCGAGCGCCAAGCCGCGGACGCTGGCCGACATCGAGGTGCGCGAGATCGATCGCGTCGCCACCGGCATCGGCGAATTCGATCGCGCCCTCGGCGGCGGTCTGGTGGCCGGCGGCGTCGTGCTGATCGGCGGCGATCCCGGCATCGGCAAGAGCACCTTGCTGTTGCAGGCGCTGGCGCAACTCTCTTCAAGGCATAAAACGCTTTATGTCAGCGGCGAGGAATCCGGCGAGCAGGTCGCCTTGCGCGCCCGCCGGCTCGGGCTGGAGACGCGACAACTGCCGCTGCTGGCCGAGATCAATCTGGAACGCATCCTCGCCGTGCTGCAAGCCGAGCGGCCCGAGGCGGCGGTCATCGACTCGATCCAGACGCTGTGGTCGGATGAACTCACCAGCGCGCCCGGTTCGGTCGCCCAGGTGCGCGAGTGCTCGGCGCAACTGACCCGGCTGGCCAAGCAGACCGGCGTGACCATCATCCTGGTCGGCCACGTGACCAAGGAAGGGGCGCTGGCCGGGCCGCGCGTGCTCGAGCACATCGTCGATACCGTGCTCTATTTCGAGGGCGACACGCATTCCAGCTTCCGCCTGGTGCGGGCGGTCAAGAATCGCTTTGGCGCGGTCAATGAACTGGGCGTTTTCGCCATGACCGAGAGCGGGCTGAAGGGCGTCAGCAATCCGTCGGCGCTGTTTCTGTCGCAGCACGGCCAGAACGTGCCCGGCTCCTGCGTGATGGTGACGCAGGAAGGCACGCGCCCGCTCCTGGTCGAGATTCAGGCGCTGGTCGACGGCGCGCACGGCAACCCGCGGCGGCTGACCGTCGGGCTGGATGCGCAGCGCCTGGCGATGCTGCTGGCGGTCTTGCATCGCCATGCCGGCATCGCCTGTTTCGATCAGGATGTGTTTGTCAATGCCGTCGGCGGCGTCAAGATTGTCGAGCCGGCGGCCGATCTGGCGGTGCTGATCGCCATCGCCTCGTCGTTGAAAAACCGGGCGCTGCCGGCCAAGCTGGTGGTTTTCGGCGAGGTCGGTCTGGCCGGCGAGATTCGTCCGGCGCCGCGCGGTCAGGAGCGGTTGCGCGAGGCGGCCAAGCTCGGCTTCACGCAGGCCCTGATTCCCGAGGCCAACCGGCCGAAGCAGGCCATTCCCGGCATCGAGGTCATTGCCGTGCGCCGGGTCGAGGAGGCAGTGGCGCGGTTGCGCGAGCTGGGCTAAGCTCGCCCCGGCCCAAGCGAATCCATGTTCAATCTCTCCCGCTACTTCTCGACGCTCAGTTTCATTCTGATCGTTCTCGCCGCTGGCGTTTTCGGCCCGCTCTACCGGCAATTGACGCAACAGCAGATCGCCAGCCTGGCCGAAAGCCGCAATGTGGTCATGGCCAATCACTTCGAGGAGGCATTGCGGCAGCCGCTGGAACGCTTGCTGGCCGCTTCGTTCAGCCGCGATGCCGAGTCCCTGCGCCGATCGGCCGAGGTTGCCGCACTGCGCGAACAACTCGTTGCCCTGACGCGCAATACGGCGCTGGTCCAGTTGCGACTCTACAACCGTCTCGGCGTCGTCGCGTTTGCCAGCGATCCGGCGCAGATTGGCGAAACCGGGTTGGGCGGCCCGGGTTTTCGCGCGGCGCTGGCCGGAATCACGAGCAGAGAACTGAAGCAGCATGCCCCTGTCGTCACTTTCGACGGCGAGTCGGCAAAACGGTATGCCCTGGTTAGCCATGTTCCGATCGTCGACCCGCAGGGCGCGGTCGAGGGCGTGTTCGAGTTGTACCAGGACGTGACGCCGAGGATGGAGCAACTGCGGCACGGCGAGCATTGGGTCATGGCCGGCGTTTTCGTCATTTTCGCCGGGCTGTTCGGCATGCAATATCTGGTGGTGCGGCGCGCTCATGGCGTCATGACCGAACAGGCAAGGCGGTTGCAGGTGGCGCGCGATACCCTGGAAATGCAAGTCGAGGCGCGCACCGAAGAACTGAAGCGCATCAATCTCCAGTTGCAGGAGGAGATCGTCGAGCGCCGCCAGGCCGAGAGCAAGCTCAATTATCTGGCCTACCACGACCCCTTGACCGGCCTCGACAATCGCCGCTGCTTCATCGAGCGCCTGGAAGCGCGCCTGGGCGAGCCGGGCGATGGCCGTCGTCGTCTGCAACTG
>WQUQ01000356.1 GCA_009782025.1 Desulfobulbus sp.
TTCCATTAAAAACTTGAATAGTTAAAACCAGACAAATCCAGATTTATATAGGCTATCGAGGTAAAATTATTTCAGTTTCTATTGCGAAATAGAATAACAGCGCCGGAAAGAGCATGCAAATCTGATTGCCGGGTTAATAAGAGCATTGAACATTCCCGCTACGTCATGCTGCGCGTAGTCGCAGCATCCATGCGGCTTGTGGATTCTGCGACTACGCTTCGCTCCGCGCAGAATGACAACACTTAATTGCCGGGTGAATAACGTTCGCTGCGCGAAGTTAGCCTGCGACGAAATCCCGAGTGTTACTCCTTTACATGTAATCCACATTCCTTGGATTCCGGCGCTTCCCACCACCAGCGGCCGGAGCGGATGTCTTCGCCGGGGGTGATGGCGCGGGTGCAGGGGGCGCAGCCGATGCTGGGGTAGAAGCGGTCGTGCAGGGCGTTGTAGGGCACGCCGTTGTGCCGGATGTAGGTCCAGATTTCTTTTTCGCGCCAGTCGGCGAGCGGGTTGAATTTTTCCAGGCCGTTGCCGTCGTCGTGCTCGCGCAGCGCCAGGCTGCCGCGCGTGGCGGCCTGTTCGGCGCGCATGCCGGTGATCCAGGCGCGTTTGCCGGCCAGGGCGCGGCGCAGCGGTTCGACCTTGCGGGCGTGGCAGCAGGCTTTTCTCAGCGCCACCGATTCGTAGAAGGCGTTGATGCCGTGGTCGCGCACGTAGTTTTCGACTGCACTGGCTTGCGGGAAATGGATTTTCAGCTTGAGGCCGTAATGCTTTTGCACCTCGGCCATCAGATCGTAGGTTTCGGGCGGCAGGCGGCCGGTGTCGAGGCTGAAGATGTCGATCGGCAGTTTGTTCTTGACGATCAGATCGGTCAGCACCATGTCCTCGGCGCCGAGGCTGTTGGCGAAGGCGGCGGGCGACCAGTCGGCGGCGATTTCGGCGAGCAGCGCGGCGACCTGGGCGGTTTTGGCGGCGACGCTGGCGCTTAGTTCGGGCGTGATGTTGAGGTGATTGGGCGTCATGGCGGTTCAGGCGCGGCGGCGGAAATGGGGTTGCGGCGGGCGGGTCGAAGCCTGGTAGCTGTCGCTGAAGGGAGAGAAGCCGGCGGCCAGTGCGTGGGCCGCATCCTTGCCGTCCTTCAGCGCGTAGCTGTCGAAACCGACGCGGTGCATGAAAAATAACTGGTCGTGCAGCACCTCGCCGACGGCGCGCAGTTCGCCCCGAAAGTTATAGCGCTGGCGCAGCAGGCTGGCCGTCGAATAGCCGCGGCCATCGCCGAATTTGGGGAAATTGATGGCGATGAGGGCGAAGTGGGCGAGATCGTCGACGATGTCCTCGACTCGTTCGCCGGGTTGCAGCAAGAGGCCGATGCGCTTGCCGCGGCCGATGATGTCGGCCTTGCGCGCCTGCCATACGGCGAGCGGAAAAATCGTGTCGCCAGCCGGCAGGAGCAGCGTTTCGGCACTTTGATCTGCGCTCGGTTCGAGCATGTGCCAGGTGTCGGGCGGCATGCCTTGTCGGGTGATGAGTTGCGCCATCAGGCAGCCTCCATTTCCGCTGTTTTGGCCTTGCCGTGGGCGCGGCTGGCGTACACGCGATTCTTGAACGGGGCCATGCCGATGCGATCAAAGGTGTCGAGAAAGCGCTCATCGACATGGCGGTGGTCGAGATAGACCTGGATGACCTTCTCGATGACATCCGGCATTTCCCCGGCCGGAAACGCGGGGCCGATCACCTTGCCGAGCCGGGCGTCGTTGCCCTGGCGGCCGCCGAGCGTGACCTGGTAATACTCGGCGTCTTTGCGATCCACGCCGAGCACGCCGATGTGGCCGATGTGGTGATGGCCGCAGGCGTTCATGCAGCCGGAGATGTTGAGATCGACCTCGCCGATGTCGAACAGATGATCGAGGTCGTCGAAACGCTGCTGGATGGCATTGGCGATGGGGATCGACTTGGCGTTGGCGAGGTCGCAGAAATCGCCGCCGGGGCAGCAGATGATGCCGGTCAGGAGGCCGATGTTCGGCGTTGCCAGGCCGGCGCCCCTGGCGGTCAGCCACAGGGCGTAGAGGTGGCTCTCGCGGACATCGGCGAGGATGATGTTCTGCTCGTGGGCGATGCGCAGTTCGCCGAAGCTGAAGTGAGTGGCCAGGTCGGCGACGATGTCCATCTGCTCGGCGGTGATGTCACCCGGCGGTACGCCGTGTTTTTTCAGCGACAGGGTCACGGCGCGGTAGCCGGCGACGCGGTGCGGGTGCGTGCAGCGCTCCAGCCAGCGGGCGAAGGCGGTATTTTCTTGGCGGTGCCGGGCGAAGGCGGCGTCTTCAACGGTCGAAGGTTGATAGGCCGGCGCCGCGAAATGCGCGGCGACGCGGTCGTACTCGGCCTGGGTGATGGTCGCCGGGCCGTCCTTGCCATGCGCCCACTCGGCTTCGACCTGGCGGGTGAATTCCTCGACGCCGAGCGTCTGGACGAGAATCTTGATGCGCGCCTTGAAGGCGTTGTCGCGCCGCCCGAAGCGGTTATAGACGCGCAGAATGGCCTCGCAGTAGCTGAGGATGTGTTGCCAGGGCAGAAATTCGCGCACCACTTCGCCGCGGATGGGCGTGCGCCCCAGGCCGCCGCCGACGATCACGGTGAAACCGGTTTCGCCGTTTTCCTGCCGCAGATGCAGGCCGATGTCATGGAACCAGGTGACGGCGCGATCCTCTCGCGTGCCGGAAATGGCGATCTTGAACTTGCGCGGCAGAAAGCTGAATTCCGGGTGAAAGGTGCTCCACTGGCGCAGAATTTCGGCCAGCGGACGGGGGTCGATGATTTCGTCGGCGGCGACGCCGGCGAAGGCGTCGGTGGTGATATTGCGCACGCAGTTGCCGGAAGTCTGGATGGCGTGCATCTCGACCTCGGCGAGTTCGGCCAGGATGTCGGGCACATCCTCGATCTTCGGCCAGTTCAATTGCAGGTTGTGGCGGGTCGTGAAATGGCCGTAGCTGCGGTCGTATTGGCGGGCGATGCGGGCCAGGGTGCGCAACTGCCGCGAATTGAGGAGACCGTAAGGCACGGCGATGCGCAGCATCGGCGCATGACGCTGGATGTACAGGCCGTTGCGCACGCGCAGCGGGCGGAATTCGTCGTCGCTCAACTCGCCCGCCTGCCAGCGCCGAAGCTGATCGCGGAACTCGGCAATGCGCTCATTGAGCAACTGACGGTCGATGACATCGTATTGATACACGGTAGGGGTGTTTCCTTAAGCAAAGATCAGCTTGCCGCCGATGAGCATGAGCATGGACGCCAGCAGGCGGCGCAAAATGGGTTCCGGCACCCTGGCCGAAACCCGGGCGCCGAGCCAGATGCCGGGCAGCGAGCCGAGCAGCAGGGCGCCGAGCAAATGCCAGTTGACGCCGCCGAGCAGCCAGTGGCCGAGGCCGGCGACCAGGGTCAGCGGCACCGCGTGAGCGACATCCGAGCCGACAATGCGCACCGGCGAAAGCCTGGGGTAGAGAAAGAACAGGGCGGCGACGCCGAGCGCCCCGGCGCCGACCGACGAGATCGAAACCAGCACCCCGAGCGCCGCGCCGACAAAAACCGTGATTTTACCCAGATGACGCTGGCGCAGCGACCCTTCCTCGTGCTTGTCGGCCCAGGCGCGCAGGCGGCGACCGAAAAGAATGGCCACGGCGGTCAGCAGCAAGGCGCCGCCGAGGCCGTGCGAGATGACCTGACCGATCACGTCGCTGCCTTTGGGCAGCCGGGAAAGAATCCAGATGGTCAGCGCGGCGGCCGGAATGCTGCCGAGCGCCAGACGGCGCGTCACCTGCCACTCGATATGCCCCAGACGATGATGCGTCGCCGTGCCGCCGGCCTTGGTCAGCGCCGCGTAGAGCAGGTCGGTGCCGACCGCCGTGGCCGGATGCACGCCGAACACCAGCACCAGCAGCGGCGTCATCAGCGAGCCGCCGCCAACGCCGGTGAGACCGACGATAGCGCCAACGGCAAAGCCCGAAACCGTGTAGAGAATATCCATGGCGCGCATCCTAGCAGCGGCCATTTGTGACAAAAAGAATATTGGGTTAGATTGGTATAACTTTTGGTTATTATTCACTCGGCAATCAAGTGTTGTCATTCTGCGCGGAGCGAAGCGTGTCATGCTGCGCGAAGTCGCAGTACGCAGAATCTACAAGCCGCATGGATGCTGCGACGTAGCGCAATGACGTAGCGGGAATGTTCAATGCTTATTCACCCGGCAATCAAGTGTTGAACGAAGACACGTCATTGCGAGGGGCGTAGCCCCGCGGCAATCCAGGCAGCGGATGGATTGCCGCGGCACTTCGGGCCTCGCAATGACGGTGGTTTTTCAATACCTGGTTGCCTGGTCTATAATTGCCGGGTCAATAGCCACCTGGTTGTCAAAGCGGATCGCTTGTCACCATGCGCTCGGCGATGGCAACGCTCTGCACGGATCGCCGCCGCTTCTCCTGCACGGGCCGCACGGCCAGGAACTTACGGGGGCGTCGGGCGAGCCGTTGCCAGATCGGCGCGCCATTCTTTGAGATGTTGGCGGATGGCTTCCGGGGCGGCCATTTGCGGCAGTGAATGCCGTTCCTCGGCGGTGGTTTTTCCGGCGCCGGCGTTGTCCGCATCCTCCCATTGCCTGACCAGGGCGCTGGCCCTGGCGAAGGCGTCCTCAAAGGATTTTGCGGCGGGCAGGGATTCCTTGAAAAAGGCGCGGCCGAAATAGGTGAAGTCGTTTTCGTCGGCGCAGCCGAATGATGTCCGGTCGGCGCGAGCGGCGGTAATCACCAGGGTTCCCGGATCTTTCAGCGGCTCGATGAAGGTGCCGGAATAACAGGCCGAGATGACGATGACTTTCCAGCGCATCCCCGCTTCCTTGAGCAGCGCAGCCAGTTGGGCCGCGCTCAGATCGGGAAGCGAAATGCCATTCAGCGCCAGGGTCAGGGCGCCTTTCTGCGAGCCGTGGCTGGTCAGGTAGAGAAACAGGATGTCGCGCTCCTTGTCCATTTTCGCTGCGATGGCCGCAACCGCTTTGCGAATGCTGGTGACCGTGGCCAGGGGGACGGAACCGATCGTGTTGCGGCTGTTGATGAGGCTGACGGCGTGCTGCCGGGCGCCGAATGTTGTCTCGAATTGAGCGCGGACAAAATCGATCTCGCGGCGGAATACCTCCTGCCGGCCATCGCCGGCGACGCCGAGAAAATACAGGTTGATCGCCTTCCCGGATCGCGGCTTCAGTTGGCCGAGCGCGTGCTCGAGCTGTGCGGCCTCGGTATAGAGCGCGCGCTCGATATTCGCCGCGTGTTGCCGTTCTGCCGCATCGCTGCCGAGCGGCGCGACGGCAAGGGCCATGAGCCAGCTGATGACGATGAAATGTTTGCTCAAAATCGGCGCGGCCTAATGGTGCGGCGAGTCGTCGAGGTGCCGGGTATCGTCGTGCTCGCGCTGGTTGTGCAGATGGCGGGCGCGGATCAGGGTCATCATGCCGCTGACGCACAGGCCGAACAGGGTCAGGATCAGGTGGATCGACAAGTCCATGCGCAGCATCAGGTAGTACAGCCCGGTCATGACGAGAATCGACAGGTTCTCGTTGAAATTCTGTACGGCGATCGAGTGGCCGGCGCCCATCAGGATGTGGCCGCGGTGTTGCAGCAGGGCGTTCATCGGCACCACGAAAAAGCCGGACAGCGCGCCGATCAGGATCAGCAGCGGGATGGCCAGCCAGACATGGTGCACGAAATTCATCAGCAGCACGACGATGCCCATCGCGATGCCGAGCGGAATGACCTTGACCGATTTGCGCAGCGTGATGAAGCGGGCGGCGAACACCGCGCCGATGGCCACGCCGAAGGCGACCACGCCTTGCAGCATCGACGATTGCGACAGATTGAAGCCGAGCGCCTCATCGGCCCAGGCGATGACGAGAAACTGGAGCGTCGCGCCAGCGCCCCAAAACAGCGTGGTCACGGCCAGCGAGATCTGGCCCAGGCGGTCGCGCCAGAGGAGCGTGAGGCTGTGGTTGAATTCGTGCAGCAGGTAGAGCGGGCTGCTCTTCAGCGGCTTGTGGATGGCGCCGGTGTCGGGGACGTAGAGATTGAAGGCGGCGGCGATCAGATAGAGCAGGGCGACGACGGCGACGGCCATGTCGCCGACGCTGTGGAGCAGCGGCAGATTCAGGGTCAGCAGGCGCTGGGCGACGGCCGGCTCGATCAGCAGGCCGCCGATGACCACGCCGAGGATGATGGCGGCGACCGTCAGGCCCTCGATCCAGCCATTGGCGACGACCAGCAGGCGGTGCGGCAGGTATTCGGTGATGATGCCGTATTTGGCCGGCGAATAGGCGGCGGCGCCGATGCCGATGACGGCGTAGGCGAGCAGCGGGTGAGCGCCGAAGAACATCATGGCGCAGCCGGCGATCTTGACCGTGTTGCTGATGAGCATGACCCGCCCCTTCGGCATCGAGTCGGCGAAAGCGCCGACGAAGGCGGCCAGGACCACGTAGGAGACGGTAAAGAAAGTCCGCAGCAGCGGCTCGTACTCGGGCGGCGCCTGCATGTCACGCAAGGCGGCGATGGCGGCGATGAGCAGGGCGTTGTCGGCCAGCGCGGAAAAAAACTGCGCCGCCATGATGATGTAAAAGCCGAGTGGCACCGGGGGAATCGATTTCGTGATGATTTCAGCCGGGGGTTATACCATGCTTTGCGCGGGCCGCAAGGCTTGTCGCCCGGGGTGAAATAGGCCCGAGAACATCGGCATTGTCCGGCGGAATATGATTGAATAACGTCCGCAACCACGAGGAGAAACACCATGGCTGATCGGCGCTTGCAGGTTTTTCATGCCGTAGCCAAACACCAGAGCTTTACCCGCGCCGGCGAGGCGCTGCTGATGACGCAGCCGGCGGTGACGTTTCAGATCAAGCAACTGGAGATGCAGTACGGCGTGCGCCTGTTCGACCGCCGGCGCGGCGGCGTTTTGCTGACGCCGGCCGGCGAACTGATGCTGCATTACGCCGAACGCATCCTGGCGCTGACGGACGAACTGGAAACCCGCCTCGGCGAAATGACCGGCGAAATGCGCGGGCTGCTGCTGGTCGGCGCCAGTTCGGCCATTGCCGAATTCATGCTGCCGCGCGTGCTCGGCGAATTCAACGCGCACTATCCGCAAGTCCACGCCCGTCTCTCCGTCGCCAACTCGGAAAGCATCGAGAACCAGGTCGCCGAGCATGCGCTCGACATCGGCCTGATCGACATGCCGGCCCGGCTGCCTGGTCTGGTCAGCCGCAGTTGCCACGAGGACGAACTGGTCGCCATCTGCGCCCCGGATTACCCGCTGGCCGGGATGGCCTCGGTGACGCCGGCCTTCCTGGTCGATTACGAATTCATCTCGCGCGAACCGGGTTCCGGCACGCGCGCCGTCGTCGAGGCGTATTTCAGCGCCCACCAGGTCGAGCCGCGCCTCTTGAAAACGCAGATGGAACTGGGCAGCCCGGAGGCGCTGAAAGGCGTCGTCGCCACCGGGCTGGGCTTCGCCATCGTGCCGCGCACGGTGGTGGACAAGGAACTGCGCCTCGGCGAACTGACCGCCATTGCCCTCGACCCGCCGCTCAAGCACAACCTCTACCTGATCTATCCGCAAGACCGCTTTCAATCGCGCCTGGTGGCGACCTTCGTCGAATTCGCCGCCGGCCGGCTGAAAGAGTTCGCCGGATGACGCCGCCTGCTTCAGTCTCTCGTCCGATCCGGGTGCATATCGCGCCGGCCGCCATCCGCGCCAACTACCGCCTGGCCCGGCAATGCGCGCCGGGGACGCGGGCCTGGGCCGTGGTCAAGGCCGACGCCTACGGTCACGGCCAATGGCGCGCCGTCGATGCCCTGCGTCTTGATGCCGACGGTTTCGCCCTGCTCGAATGCGAGAATGCCGTGGCCCTGCGCGAAGCCGGCGTGACGCAGCCGATCCTGCTGCTCGAAGGCATTTTCGCCGCCGCCGACGTGGCGGCGGTGGTCGAACACCGGCTGACGACCGTGATTCACTGCGCCGAACAACTCGAATGGCTGATCGCCGGTTCTCGCCCCGAACAGCCGCTGGCGCTCTATCTCAAGCTCAACACCGGCATGAATCGCTTGGGCTTCACCGCCGCGACGCTGCCGCAGGCGCTGGAACGGCTGCGCCGGCTGCCACGGGCCGAGATCACGCTGATGACGCATTTCGCCGAGGCCGACGGCGAGCGCGGCATCGCCTGGCAAATGGAGCGCTTGCGCGCCCTGGTCGGCGACTGGCAAGGGCCGCTCAGCCTGGCC
>WQUQ01000357.1 GCA_009782025.1 Desulfobulbus sp.
TTCTTCCTGCTGTTGCAGCCGCCACATCCGCGCGTAAGCGCCGTCGGCGGCGAGTAGTTCGGCGTGTTTGCCGCGTTCGATGATGCTGCCGTCGTGCATGACGAGAATTTCATCGGCGTTCATGATGGTCGACAGGCGATGGGCGATGATGAGGGTGGTGTGGCCGACGGCGACATGTTCGAGTTGGGCCTGGATGGCGCGTTCGGTGGCGGAGTCCAGCGCCGAGGTGGCTTCGTCGAAAATGAGGATGGGCGGATTCTTCAATAGGGCGCGGGCGATGGCGACGCGCTGTTTTTCGCCGCCGGAGAGTTTGAGGCCGCGCTCGCCGACGCGGGTGTCGTAGCCCTGCGGCAGGGCGGCGATGAAGTCGTGTAGCTGGGCGCGTTCGGCGGCGGCGATGACCTCCTCGCGGCTGGCGCTGGGCCGGCCATACTGGATGTTGTAGAAAATGCTGTCGTTGAACAGCACGGTGTCCTGCGGCACGATGCCGATGGCGGCGCGCAGGCTGGCTTGCTTCAACTGGCGCAGGTCGTGGCCGGCGAGGCGGATATTGCCGCCGGCGATGTCGTAGAAGCGGAACAAGAGCCGAGCCAGCGTTGACTTGCCGGCGCCGGATTGGCCGACGACGGCGACGGTGCCCCCGGCCGGAACGCGAAAGCTGACAGCGTGGAGGATGGGCCGTTTGGCTTCGTAGGCGAAATCGACGGCGGCGAATTCAATGTCGAGCGGGCCGGCGGGCAGGTCGCGGGCGTCCGGCGCGTCGGCGATTTCGTGGTGTTCCTTGAGCAGATTGAACATGCGCTCGATGTCGGTCAGCGCCTGACGGATCTCGCGATAGACGATGCCGAGGAAGTTGAGCGGCGCGTACAACTGGATCAGGAAGGCATTGACCAGCACCAGGTCGCCGATGCTCATGCGGCCATCGACGACGCCCTCGGCGGCCCGCCACATCATCGCCGTGACGCCCAGGGCGATGATCGCCTGCTGGCCGAGATTGAGGTAGGCCAGGGTTTTCTGGCTCCTGGTCGCCGCCTCTTCCCAGCGCTGCAATTCGGCGTCGTAGCGTCGCGCTTCCCAGGTTTCGTTGTTGAAATATTTGACCGTTTCGTAATTGAGCAGGCTGTCGATGGCGCGGGTGTTGGCCGCCGAGTCGCTTTCATTGACGGCGCGGCGGATGTCGATGCGCCAGTTGCTGACCTTGACCGTGAACACGATGTAAGCCGCCAGCGACACGGCGGTAATCAGCACGAAGCCGGCGTCGTACTTGACGAACAGGACGCCGAGCACCAGACCGATCTCGACCAGCGTCGGCAGAATCGAATACAGGGTGTAGGAAATCAGGCTGGAGATCGAGCGGCTGCCGCGTTCGATGTCGCGCGAGACGCCGCCGGTCTGGCGTTCGAGGTGAAAGCGCAGGCTCAGCGCGTGCAGATGACCGAACACCTCCAGCGCCACCTGGCGCACCGCGCGCTGGGTGACGCGGGCGAACAGGAGTTCGCGCAACTCGGTAAACAGCGCTGTCGAGAAACGCAGCGCACCGTAGAGCAGCAGCAGCAGCGCCGGCAGGGCCAGCGCCTGGCCGCTCGGCGCCAGGCCGTCGATCATCTCCTTGAACAATATCGGCACGCCGACCGTGGCGACCTTGGCCCCGACCAGACAAGCCAGCGCCAGCAGGACGCGCAGGCGATAGCGCCAGAGGTAGGGGAAGAGGGTGCGCAAGGTCAGCCAGACATGCGATTTGGGCAAGGGCTGGCCGGTGGGCGGTTTGGCGAGGGCGGTGGCGCGGCGCATGGCGAACAGGGGAACGAATGGGGCGTCAGTATATGAAAAGCCGCCGCTTTCCGGGACAATCCGCTTTTATTTGCCGATGGAAAATTGACATGCCCGAAATCCCCTGCTCGCTGCCGTCTCGTGATGCCACGCTGCGTCTGGTGCCGAGGCCGGCCGACGTTAACCCGAACGGCGACATCTTCGGCGGCTGGGTCATGGCTCAGGTCGACGTGGCCGGCGCCGTTCTCGCCTGGCGGCGGGCGCGCGGCCCGGTGGCCACGGTGTCGGTCAATTCTTTCCTGTTCAAGCAGCCGATTTCGGTCGGCGACATCGTCAGCCTGTATACCGAGATGGTCCGCATCGGCACCACCTCGATCACGGTTCGCGTCGAGGTTTATGCCGAGCGCAATCATGACAAACCAATTACCGTCAAGGTCACCGAGGCCGAATTGACCTATGTCGCCATCGACGCCAACGGCAACAAGCGTCCGCTGCCGCCCGAATGACGGACAAAATGGAATAGAATCACACGGTTATGAAATCAGTCAGCCTTCCATGAAAAACGCACTGAACACATTGCCGCGGCGCGCCTTGCCGGCCCTCCTGTTTGTCGCCTTCAGCGGCGCTGCCAGCGCCGCCGCCTTCCAGAACTGGGAGCAGGACGCCGCCGGCCTTGGCGTCGCCCATGCCGGTTCGGCCGCCAGCGCCGACTCGGCGGCGGGTCTCTACTACAACCCGGCCGGCCTCGTCCGCCTCGACGGCATCCAGATTTCCGCGGGCCTCACGGGCGTGCGCCCGGCCATCGAATTCAATGACCGGGGTTCGACCGGTCCAGGTCTTGGCGCTGGCGATGGCGGCGATGCCGGCCGCTGGCTGGCCGTTCCCAATGCCAGCGTCAGCTGGCGTCTGGGTTCCGATCTGGCGCTGGGCATCGGCGTCACCCGGCCCTTCGCCCTCGATGTCGATTACGCCGCCGACTGGCTGGGCCGCGTTCAGGCGCAGCATTCGGAAATCCGCACGCTCAATATCAATCCGGCCGTCGCCTATCGCCTCAGCGACCGTGTCGCGCTCGGTTTCGGCGTCAATTACCAGACCATCGATCTCGATTTCAGCCGCGCCGGGCAGCGCCTCAAGGGCGACGACGGCAGTTGGGGCTGGAATG
>WQUQ01000358.1 GCA_009782025.1 Desulfobulbus sp.
TGCCGAGCCAGTCGATGAGTTCCGCATATTCAGGATCGTCGGGCGCGGCCAGAATTTCCAGAATGCCCTGAAAGCCCGGCGTGCCGCCGCAGTCTTCGGGCGGGCAGGCGCGTTCGCCGGAGAGGCAGCGCGGGTATTTGACGCTTTTTTCTTTCAGCAGAACGCCTTCCAGCAGAATCTCGTGCAGCCAGCCGTCGCCCATGTCGTATTCATAGATGGCGACATCGCCGGGCCTGTTCAGGAAGCGGGCGACAGGCGTTTCCCAGCCGTCGAAGGTGTTCTCGTCACCGTCGTCGAAAGGATCGTCGAGAGGTCCGCCCATGATGAGGATTTCGCTGCGCTTGCCGATGCGAAACATGTGCAGATGGCTGTTGTCCCAACCCATCGCGCTTTGAATCGCGGTGTGCAGATCGTGGAAGGTGTATGTCTCGGGTACTTGAATGCGCCGCCAGATGACAGGATCGGTGTAGAGCAGCGTGATTTTGAATTGGTGGATGACTTGCGGGGCGGGCATGGCGATTCCTTGGCGGTTGAAAAGATGAAATGAATAGTGCGACAAAGCAACTTCCAGGCTGCCTTGCCGTCAGGCGGCGACAATGCGCCCAGGAATGCTGCCTTGGTAAGCAAAACCCGATACCAGGACATTGGTGTCGAGTACGACGCGCAAACCCGCCATCAGCGCTGTTTCCGCTCGTTTGCGACCGCCGCGTCGATTTCGGCTAGGCCTTCTTCGACGGGGACATCGGCATAGGCTTGCGCCATGCGCTCGCCCAGCGCGTTGAAACGTTCCCGCATGCGGCGGATGCGGGCGAATAGCTCGGCATCGACCAGCGCGGCCACGGGTTTACCGTCCTTGCTGATAACGATGCTGTCATTGCGGTACTGCACCTGGCTGAGCATTTCGCCCAAGTTTTGCCGGAAATTCACGGCGCTGACTTCGGTAATCATGATGGGCCTTTTTCGTGTCGATCATGATGATTTGGACGCAATGGGTGCGCAAACCTTCCTGACCGATTCAATCATTTCCCGCCCTTGAGCAGCCCCTGCAAGCCGGCGAAGGGGTTGTGCGTGGCCCCGCCGCCACGGTCGTTGCGCGCCTCGGTGTAACCGCGGTCGGCCTCGATCTGTTTCTGGTGTTCGTTGTCGTGGCAGTAGAGACAGAGCAGTTCCCAGTTGCTGCCGTCGGGCGGGTTGTTGTCGTGATTGTGGTCGCGGTGGTGCACGGTCAGTTCGCGCAGGTTGGCGTGGGTGAATTCACGGGCGCAGCGGCCGCAGATCCACGGGTAGATTTTCAGCGCCCGCTCGCGGTAGCCGGCGGCGCGGGCATCGGCGGCCTGGCGGGCGGCATGGACGACGCGGTCGAGTTTGTCATGGTCGATGGGTTTCATGGACATCCTTGTGGGTGGCGGCGTGGATTCAGGTAACGGGAAGATTTTACCGCCGGCCGGCGGGCCGCCATTAAAATTGCGCTTTGCCCGCTACCCGCCATCATGCCCCGGATCAAGATCGACCTGCCCGAGCGCTTCATCTTCGCCACCGAAGTGCCCATTACCATCAATCTCATCAACTACCGCAACCACCTCGACAATGCGGCGCTGCTGGCGCTGGTTGCCGAGGCCGAGGCGCGTTTTTTCGCGTCGCTGGGCTATGGCGACTTCAATATCGAGGGCGCCGGCGTCATCGTCGCCGATGCCGCCGTGCAGTACCGGGCCGAAGCCTTTCATGGCGAAATCATGGTCATCGAGATGGCGGCCGGCGATTTCAACCCCTACGGCTGCGATCTGCTTTGGCGGCTGACCGATAAGGCCAGTGGCCGCGAGGTGGCGCGCGGCAAGCATGGCATCGTGTTTTTCGATTACGCGGCGCGCCAGCGGGTCGAAGCGCCGGCCGTTTTCATCGCCAAGGTCGGCGGCTGAGCGATGTTGCCGATCCGTTACGTCGAGCCGGTTTTCCGTCCGCCGAGCGAGGCCGAATCACTGATTCTGCCGGTCACCGATGGCTGTTCGTGGAATCACTGCACGTTCTGCGAAATGTATACCGCGCCGCAAAAGAAATTCCGCGCCCGGGAAGAAGTCGAAGTCATCGCCAGCCTGCGCCAAACCGGCGAGCGTCATGGCGAGCGGATTCGCCGCGTTTTTCTCGCCGACGGCGACGCGCTGGCGCTGCCGACCCGTCGCCTGTTGCTCATCCTTGCCGCCATCCGCGAGCATCTGCCGGCGGTGCGGCGCATTTCCAGCTACTGTCTGCCGCGCAACCTGCGCAAGAAATCGCAGAGTGAAATCAATGAACTGGCGGCGGCCGGCCTCTCGCTCGCCTATGTCGGCGCCGAATCGGGCGACGACGCGGTGCTGGCGGCGGTGAACAAGGGCGAAACCTTCGCCAGCACGTGTGAGGCGCTGGAAAAGCTCGGCGCTGCCAGCATCAATCGCTCGGTGATGATCCTCAACGGTCTCGGTGGCCGGGTCTGGTCGCGGCAGCATGCCGAAAACTCGGCCCGCCTGGCCAATGCCACGCAGCCGGAATATCTGGCGACGCTGGTGGTCAGCTTCCCGCAGGGCGAGGAGCGTTTCCGCGCCGCTTTTCCAGCCTGGGAACCGCTTGACCGGCATGGCCTGTTCGTCGAGATGGAGCATTTTCTGTCGGCGCTGCAACTCCAGCGCACGGTGTTCCGCAGCGACCATGCCTCCAACTGGCTGGCGCTCAAAGGCACGCTGGGCGCTGACCAGGAGCGCCTGCTGGCCCAGGTGCGCCAGGCCATCGCCGCGCCGGAGCAAGCGCCGCTACGCCCGGACTGGGCGCGGGGGTTGTAGTGTCGGCAGCGCGAAACAGGCTTTCATTTCCATCTCCAAGGTTGAAACCACCGGCTTTAGCCGGTCAGCTTTAGCGCCGCTGTCTTTGGCGGCGGTTGATGCTCCACTGACGGTTGATGGG
>WQUQ01000359.1 GCA_009782025.1 Desulfobulbus sp.
CAGGACTATCTGGTGGTCAGCAAGGTGCCGGAACCGGGCAGCGCGCTGTTGCTGACCACGGGTCTGCTGTTCGCTCTGCGCCGCCGTCGGCAGCCCCTATAGCGGTTGCCAAAAATCCCCATACTTTGTCGACTTCGCCTTGCCGTACTGCTTGTACTGTCTGCGGCTCGTCTTCGCGTCTGAGTATTTTTGGCAACCGCTATATCTCAAGACTGAGAACCGTCCGCCCGCCGACTCAACGCCGGTGAAAAACGAGATCCCAGACGCCGTGGCCGAGGCGCAGGCCACGGTTCTCGAATTTGGTCAGCGGCCGGTAATCCGGGCGCGGCGCGAAGCCGGCCAGGTCGGTCGCTGAATCCGCTGCAAGCGCAGCGGCCAAGGCTGTTGGCGTCGGGCTGGCGACGCTGTTGGCGAGGCTGGCTTCGCGGCCGAGCGCGTCGAGCATCTGGAGCGCGTAATTTTCCCAGTCGGTGGCGCAGTGGAGGTAGCCGCCGGGTTTCAGGCGCGAAGCCAGCAGGGCGACGAAGGGCGGCTGGATCAGCCGACGCTTCTTGTGCCGCGTTTTGTGCCAGGGATCGGGAAAAAAGATGTGAATACCATCGAGCGAGGCTGCCGGCAGCATGTCGCGCACCACGTCGACGGCATCGTGATGGCCGATGCGCAAATTGCCCAGGTTTTTCTCGGCGATCAGCTTGCACAAAGCGCCGATGCCCGGCACGTGCACCTCCAGCCCGAAGTAATCGTTCTCGGGATGCGCGGCGGCGATCTGCGCCGTCGTCTCGCCCATGCCGCAGCCGATTTCGAGGATTTTCGGCGCCTGGCGGCCGAAGATGGCGTTCAGGTCGATGTGTTCCGGCTGGTAGGGAATGCCGATTTTCGGCAGCATGTCATCGAGGTAACGCTGCTGCGCTGCCGACATACGGCCGGCGCGGCGGACGAAGCTCTTGATGTGGCCGTGGCGGCCAGCGATGTACTCGCCTTCCTCGCCCTCGGCAGCAGGGTGGATCAGAGGGGCACCGCTCACGAACCGATCAGCCCGGCGGTCGGCGACGAGGGATCAGCCGAATAGAATTTGCGCGCCATGCGCCCGGCAAGAAAAGCCTCGCGCCCGGCCTCGACGCTTTTTTTCATGGCGCTGGCCATCAATACCGGATTTTGGGCGTGGGCGATGGCGGTATTCATCAGCACGCCATCGCAGCCGAGTTCCATGGCAATGGCCGCATCCGAGGCGGTGCCGACGCCGGCATCGACGATCACCGGTACCTTGGCGTTGTCGATGATGAGGCGCAGGTTCCACGGATTGAGAATGCCCATGCCGGAACCGATCAGCGAGGCCAGCGGCATCACCGCGACGCAGCCGATGTCTTCGAGCATCTTGGCCTGGATCGGATCGTCCGAGCAGTAAACCATCACCTTGAAGCCTTCCTTGACCAGCGTCGCGGCGGCCTTCAGCGTCTCCGGCATGTTCGGGAACAGGCTTCTGGTGTCGCCGAGCACTTCCAGCTTGCATAGCGCATGGCCGTCGAGCAGTTCGCGCGCCAGGCGTAGCGTGCGCACCGCGTCGTCGGCCGTGTAGCAACCGGCGGTGTTGGGCAGGATGGTAAAGCGCGACGGCGGCACGGCGTCGAGCAGATTCGGCTGGCCAGCCTCCTGGCCGATATTGGTGCGGCGGATGGCGACGGTGACGATCTCGGCGCCGGAAGCGTCGATGGCCGCGCGCGTTGCGGCGAAATCCGGGTATTTGCCGGTGCCGACCAGGAGGCGGGAACGATAGGTCTGACCGGCAATGGTGAGTTGATGCATGGTTGCGTCCAGTGATGGTTGGTTAATTGCCGCCCTCGCGGCTTGGGCCGAGTTAGCCGCCGCCGACGGCGACGACGATTTCCAGGCGGTCGCCGTCGGCCAGCGGCGTGGTGTCGTGCTGGCTCCGGGGGACGATCTCCCCGTTGCGCTCGATGGCGATGCGCTTGCCGGCGTAGCCGAGTTGTTCGATCAGACCGGCGACGGTCAACGGGTCGGTGAATCGGCGGGCTTCACCATTGATGAGGAGATCGGGCATCGGCTTATTTTAACAAGCCACGCGGCTTGTGCGGCGCGCCGACGAACAGGCGGTCGTACACCGCGTTCGGCAAGAGGCGCAGCAGCTTGGCGACGATGCCCATCGGCCAGGGAATCACGGTATAGCTGACGCCGCGTTCGATGGCCGCGGCGAAGCGCGCGGCAGCTTGTTCGGCGGAGATCATGAAGGGCATCGGGTAGGGGTTGACGGCGGTCATCGGCGTGGCGATGTAGCCGGGAGCGATGGTCACCACCTTGATGCCGGCCGGCCGCATTTCCAGGCGCAGGCTTTCGAGATAAGCGATGGCCGCGGCCTTCGACGCCGAATAGGCGCCCGCCCCTGGCAGGCCGCGAATGCCGGCGACCGAGGCGATGCCGACCAACCGCCGCTCGCCGCCGGCCGCGCGCATGGCCGGGATGAACGGGGCGAAAGTGGCGGCCATGCCAACCACATTGATGTCGATGATGCGGCGCAGCGCCGCCAGATCTTCCGCCTGCTCGGTCAGCGTGCCGGCCGAGACGCCGGCGTTGGCGATGACGATGTCCGGCGCGCCAAAGCGGGCGATGAAATCGGCGGCGGCCGCCTGCAATGCCGGCGCATCGGTCACATCGAGCGGGTAGCCGGCATGATCGCCGCCCAGGCGCTGATTCAGGGCCGCCAGCCGTTCGCCGCTGCGGGCCGCCAGGCCGAGCCGGGCGCCACGGCCGGCGTAGAAAACGGCAAGCGCCTCGCCGATACCCGACGAGGCGCCCGTGATGAAGATCTTCAATTATTGACCCGGCAATCAAGCATTGAACATCCCCGCTACGTCATTGCGCTACGTCGCAGCATCCATGCGGCTCGTGGATTCTGCGTACTGCGACTTCGCGC
>WQUQ01000360.1 GCA_009782025.1 Desulfobulbus sp.
CTGGCCGCGCTCAGCCGCGAAATGCCGATCGGCGCGGCGCGTCAGCGCCTGCATCACATGCCGCGCATGTACCCAATCGCCGCGCCACAGCAGGTGACGGCCAGCGACCAACACTGCCCAGACCTCCTCCGCCCCCAGATGATCCCCGCCCATCCCGACCTCCGCCGGCGGCGGCAGACCTGCCTCGGAACGCCAGCGGGCAGACAGGGAGCGACCGGTTTCCCGCCAGTTGATACGCGGCGCCATCACCGCATCGGATTCCATTTCTTAGCCAGTCTGGTTCATGGCAGCGCTTGCAGTTGCTCACGCGCCTGATTGGCGCCGCTGCCCTGCGGTTGCAGTTCCAGATAGGTGGCGTAAGCCTGTTTCGCCTTGGCCGGGTTGCCGCCGAGCCGATAGGCATCGCCCAGGTTGAGATAAGCCACCGCGCGCGAAGGGTCGATCTTGAGCGTGTTTTCCAGCCAGCGTGCCGCTTCGGCGTAGCGCTGCTGGCGGTAGTAGACGAAGCCGAGATTGTTGGCCGCCTGGGCGAAATCCGGGCGCAGTTTGAGCGCTTCGGTGAATTGCGCCACGGCTTCGTCGTAACGCTTTTCCCGGTACAACTGCAAACCGCGGTCGTTGGCCTGCTGGGCGCGCTGGCGGTCGGAGACGATCGCCGCCGCCGGCAGCGCCAGCGTGTTGCTGCCGCCGTGCAGGCCGGCCACGCGCACCGATGCTTCGTTGTCGCCCTGCACGGCTTCGACGCGATGGTTGAGGGCGATGGCGTCAGCCGAAAGCTGTGTGGTATCGGCATTGAGAAATTCCTGACTGTCCGGCACCTGAAACACGAACTCGCCGCCCTGCGCGCCGGGCAAACTGCCGAACGCCGGCGTCTGTTGCGACACTGCCGATACCGCGGGCGCGACATAGGCGGCCAGTTCGGTGCCGGTAATCAGGCCGTCGCCGTTGAGATCGCCCTTGCCCGACAGCGCTTGCAGCAGCACCCAGGTGAATACCGAATGGCCGTTGGGACCGCCATCGGCCACCTGCTGATCGGCGCCGCCGGCGGTGAGCATCTGCCGCGCGGTACGGCGCGCATTTTCGCGCAGGAACGACGAGGACGACGGCCCGCCGCGCGTCAGGCCCAAACCGCTGTAACAGGCATCCATGACGAACAGCACATGCTTGGCTTGCAGGTTTTCGGCGATGTTCTGCACATCGGTCATGGCAATCGCATCGGTGGCGAACTCGCCCGGTTGCGAGTCCACCGGAATGATGTAGCCCAGGTCGCGGCCGGAAGCGAGGCGGCGAGTGGCGCCGTGGCCGGCAAAGAACACGAAGACGCGATCGTCCTTCTGTGTGCGGCCATCGGCCAGGCGGTCATGGAAGGCGGCCAGGATGTTGTTGCGCGTGGCCTGCTGGTCTTTCAGCACGATGACCTGCGAGGACGGAAAGCCGAACTGGCCGATCAAGGCATCGGCAATGGCTTGCGCATCACGACTGGCGTATTCCAGCTTCGGCCAGTGGGCGTAGTCGTCAATGCCGATGACGATGGCCCAGGAATTCTTGTAGCCGGTGGTAACGGTGGCCTGGCTGGCGGCGGCGCTGCGCGCGCGGCTTACCGAGAAATCGCGGCCATTCCAGCCGGCGAACTGGTAACCATCGGCGATCAACTTGTCGAGAATCTGCGGCAGCGCCTTCACCGCGCGATCATGAATGTCATGGAACAGGATGATGCCGCGCTGCTCTTTCTCCACCTGCGCCAGCACGCGCTGAGCGATGGATTCGGGTATCGGGTCGGCCCAGTCCATTGAATCGATGTTCCACATGATCGACTTCAGCCCCATCTCGCCCAGCACTTGCAGGCCCTCGGCATTGCGCGCGCCATAGGGAAAGCGGAACAGCGGCGCGCGCGTATCGCCGACCTGGCGCAGCAGCGTGTCGGTATCCCGTACTTGCTGCCGCAGCGCCGGGCCGCTGGTGCGCGAAAGCTGGGCGTGGGTCAGGCTGTGGTTCCCCACCGCGTAACCGTCGGTCATCAATTGCCGGCTGATGCCGGCCATCGGCCCCAGCCTGACCTCGCCGCCCGCTTCGACCGCGCCGAGATTGCGGCCAACCTCGAAAAACACGCCGGGTACGTCGTAGCGCTTGAGGATGGCGACGATCTCGTCGGTATATGCCTTGTGCGGGCCGTCGTCGAAAGTCAGCAGCACGGTCTTGCGCGGCAGGTCATGGCCGAAGATTTCGCGCTCGCTGTCCTGCATCGACATCGGGTACGGCTCGATCACGCCGTAATCGCGCAGAATCGCCTCGCGGCTGTAGAGCGTGCGCAAATGGGCAAGGTAGTCGGCCCACTTCTCGCGCTTCTGTTCGATGGCGCGAGTACGGTCGAAACGGCCAAAGATGCGGGTGATTTCCTGTTCGTAGTTGCGCTCGATGCCATCCAGCGCGTCGAGGTCTTCGCCGATGCGCTGGTGCAGTTTCACCGCCGGCAGCGAGGAATCGGCGCCGACGCGCTCATGCAGGTCGCGCAGTACTTCGCGGAAGGCCAGGCGGTCAGCGTCGTACAGCGCCGGCGCCGACTCAATGTAATCCAGCGTTGCCGCGAGGGCGGCGAAGCGCTGCGGGTCGGACGTGCGCAGCAGCGCGTCGAACTGGCCGGCAATGACCTGACGACGCTCCAGCCCTTCATGAAACAGTTGCTGGCCGACCTGGTTTGAAGTGGCGCGGTCGCGCCCGGACTGCGCCTCCTCATCAGCCAGCAGCACGATGATGCGGCGGTGGTCGTCGAGTTGCGCTTGCAGCGCGGTCAGAATCGGCGCGGCTTCGGCTCCGGCGTCGATGGTCACCGGGGGCGCAGGCGGTTGCGGCGCCGTGGTTTTGTCGCCACAGCCCGTCAATGCGATCAGCAAGC